>DASTIQ010000188.1 GCA_035717485.1 Thermoanaerobaculia bacterium
GGACACCGAAAAGAGGGCGGATTGGGTCTGCGGGAAGTACTGGACGTCCTCGACGATGGGAGAAGATTCGCCCGTGACGCGGAGAGCCTTCGTGTCGAAAGGCTGCGCGAAGAGGTTCCCGTCCTTCCAGAAGACGAGCGATCCTTCGCGTCCCCCGGACGACGATGGCGTGAACGCCATGGCCGAGTGGGCGGGGGACACGCGCTGTTCCTTCTCGCTCGCGAGGCTTCGCGCGTAGATCCCCATTCCGGGGAAATCCCCGGGGGCGCCGAAATTGGCGACCAGATAGAGGAAGTGACGGCCGTCGGGGAGAAAGAAAGGGAATCGATGGCTGCTCTCCCCGCGCGCGCGATCGAGCTTCGTCACCAGCGACGGGGCGCCGCCGGAAGCGGAAACGCGGAAGATCGGCCCGTCGACGGCGGGCGCGAAGAGGATCACGCCGTTCGGACTCCAGCTTCCGCCGCGGGCCTCCGGCGCGTCGCAGATCACCTGGGGAGGGCCGCCGGAGGCGTCGATCCTCTTCAACTTTCCGTCCGCGAAGAAGCCGATGACGCGGCTGTCGGGCGACCAGAAGGGAAACGACGAGTTCTCGGTTCCGGACAGAGGCTGGACCGTCAGAGAGCTCAGGGAACGGATCCACAGGAGGCTCGCTCCGGAAGAGTCGCGCGCGACGAAGACGAGGCGGCGGCCGTCGGGCGAGAGAGCGACGCCGCGCACCGCGGTCTTCTGCGGTGCGACGATCGAAGCGATCGTCGGGCGTTCGAGCTCCGTGATGCGGTTCCCGAGCCGGCGGGCGGCCGCGATCGCGACCGCCGCGGCGGCCGCCCCGGCGATCGCGGCGCCCCAGGCGAGCCGTTCGCGGCGTCTTCGGCGCGGCGCCGGGACGGCCACCGGCACCGCGGCGCCGGCCTGCGAGCCGCCCTGCGCGATCCAGGTCAGCTCGTTGCGGACGTCGCGGGCGTTCTGCCACCGGTCCTCCGGGTCCTTGGCGAGGCAGCTCCGGACGAGGCGGTCGAGCGCGGCGGGCGCGAGCGGCACGACCGCCGAGATCGGCTTCGGATCGTCGCGCAGGATCGCCGAGACGAGAGACGCCTGGGTCGCGCCCGTGAACGCGCGCTTTCCCGTCGCCATCTCGTACAGCACGCAGCCGAACGCGAAGATGTCCGACCGCGCGTCGGCATCCTTTCCCTCGAGCTGCTCGGGCGCCATGTACTGGAACGTTCCCATCACCGTTCCTTTTTCGGTGAGGGGCCGGGAAGCGGCCTGCGTGGGAAGGGAAGAGAGCTCGGACGCGGCTCCGCTCGACGTCACGGCTTTCGCCAGCCCGAAATCGAGGAGCTTGACGCCCGACTTCGTCAGCATGACGTTGCCGGGCTTGAGATCCCGGTGGACGATGCCGGCGCGGTGCGCGCGGTCGAGCGCGTCGGCGATCTCGACGCCGAATTTCAGCACCTGGTCGGTCGGGAGCGGTCCCTTCTCGATCCTGTCGGCGAGCGTCTGGCCTTCGAGGAGCTCCATCACGAGATACTCCACGCCGCCTTCCGAGCCGACGTCGTAGAGCGTGCAGATGTGCGGGTGCGTGAGCTGCGAGATCGACTTCGCCTCGCGCTCGAAGCGGGCCTTCACGTCCGGATCGTCGGTCAGGTGCGCGGGGAGGACCTTGATCGCGACGTCGCGCCCGAGCCGCGTGTCGCGCGCCTTGTACACCTCGCCCATGCCCCCGGCTCCGAGAGGACTGACGATCTCGTATGGACCGAGCCGCATTCCGCTGGGGAGAGTCATCCCGATCTCAGGGCCGTGTCGTATCGGCCGTCGCCTCGGCGATGGCCGGACTTCCGGCTCGCGTCTACGAGCGAGGGCGGGCCTCCCGCGCCGAGCGTCGGGATCACCTCGCGGGGCTCCAGCCGTGTCCCGGGCGAGAGACTCATGGAGCTTGTCCTCCGTCGTGTCCGCCGTCCTCGACGCGCGAGAGAGGAGCGTGTCCTCCGACGCTCGCCACGAGCGAAGGAGGATACGGGCCGAGTCGGGTGCGGGACACGAGGGTCAGAGGCTTTCCTTTCGAGGGATTCTATCCCGCGCCTCGATCCCGACCGTGCCCCGCGGGGAAGTCCGCCGGCCGGCTACGACCGGAAGATCGTGTCGTGCGGCGCCGAGCGCTCCTCGGCGGGGCGGCCGTTCGAGTAGTAGTAGAGGGAGATCGATTTTCGCGTCATCGTCGCCGGACACCGGAGCGGCTCCGGATGGCCGTGGTAGGAGAAGTCGGTCGTCGCGAACACGACCGTTCGGTTGAATACCGGCAGGATCTTCCGGACGCATTGCTTCGCCTCGCGGTCCCAGAGCTCGAGATGGCCGCCGTACTCGTCGCGCCATTCGCGATTGACGTAGACGAGCACGTTCAGGCGCCGGTCGAGCTTCAGGATCGGGTGCCAGTTGAAATCGGCGTGGACGCCGAGGTACCCCCCGGGGAGGATCTGGTGGGGACCCCCGCCGCCGTAGTAGGGATCGGGGATCAAGCCCTCGATCCCGGTCAGCCGTTCGAGGAAGACCATCATCGGGAACGAGTTCATGAAGTAGAGGAACTGCTGGAGCTCCGGTTTGACGACGCTCCGCCGATGATCGTAGCCGAGCTTGCGCTCGGTCGAGGAGTCGAATCGGCGCCACTCCATGTCCTCGGGGCCGGGGAAATCGCGGAGAACCCGGTCGAGCGCCTCGTTCTCGAACAATCCGTCGATCACGGCGTGCGGGAACGGCTCCGCGCTCCGGAACGTCTCCCGAAGGGGGGCCGGATCGACGAGGAGCTTCATGGCCGCCGCTCCCAGGACACGCTCGCGGCACGGGTCGGATCGATCACGATCCCGGAAGAATACGTCGTCCACCCGGAAATCGCGGCGTACTTCACCCGGAGCGTGATCGGCTGCGGATCGAGCCGGTAGGCTCCCTCGGCCGGAACCGCCATCGCATCGGCTCCGTCGCGGAGCACGAAGGCGTACCCGCCGTCCGGGTAAGGTCCGAGGCGCCAGCGGAGCGCCCCGGGCCGCCATTCGAAACGAGCGGTGAGCGGCGCGGAGGGGCGGTCGAGGCGGGCCGCCAGGCGCGCCCGCGCGGGCATCGTCCCGGTCACGTCCCGGCACGAATCGGCGCTCGCGTCGTATTCCCAGTAGCGATTCCCCGAACCGAGCGGCGGATGCTCGAGGAGGCGAAGGTCGTCGAAGAACCAGTCGGGACGGCCGTGCGAGCGAAGCACGTCCTGCCGAAACCAGGACAGCTCGCCCATCGCGGCGGGATAGGACGCGGGGTGGACGAGGACGTCGCCGGAGACGAGGCGGGTCGCGAAGGCCCGGTTCTCGGCGCTCTGCCTTCGCAGCCGCGCGCCGGCGGCGCCCCAGGCCGTCCGATGGGAGAGGAAAGCGAGAGCGAGCGTGACGAGCGCGGCGGCGGCGGCGGTTCGGCGGCGAAACCGCCGGGCTCTTTCGAGCGACGCCGCGGCCAGGCACGCCAACGCGATCCACGTCGCGAGCGCATAGCGGGGGGCGAGCTCGGAAGAGACGGGGAGAACGGGGAGCACGGCCGCGGCGAGGAGCACCGCGACGAACGCCCACTCGCGCCCGCTCCGGGGCGGCGCCATCGCCCACAGGACCGCCAGCCCGGCGAGCGTCGCCCACCCCGCGCCGCCGCCGGGGCCGAAGATCGCCGCCGTCAGCCGGAACGGAAGGCCGGCGAGCGCCGGCAGCGCTCTCTTCGCGGGAAGGACCAGCCCGTACCCTCCGACGAGCGTTCCCAGCACCGCGATCCTCCAGACCGGATAGGCGGCAAGTGCCGCGGCATGGGCGCGAAGCGTCCGAAGCCGGCCTCGGGTTTCGGGGAGGAGCGCGAGGATCGCGGGAAGGGGAACGAAGATTTCCTTTGCCGACATCGCCAGGAGATAGAGGACCGCCGACGCGGCGATGAAGGCCGGCGATCGCGTCCGCTCGCCTCGCACGAAGAAGATGGTGGAGAGGAGCGCGAGGCCGAGGCCTTCGGCGTAATGGCGCGTGGCGAGCTCCGCCGCGACCGGACCCACGGTCGTGCCGAAGAGGAACAGGGTCGCGCCGAACAGCGCGGACGAAGGAGCCATCCAGAGCCGCAGCGTCGCGTGGAGCAGGAGGGCGGCGGCCCCGATCGCCGCGAGCTGGTGGAGATGAAAGGGCCCCGGGCGAAGCCCGAAGAGCCGCCAATCCGCGCGGAGCGAGAGGAGGAGCAGCGGCGTGAACATCCGGCCCGGCAGGTCGCGGCCGCTCCGAGGGCTGAAGAAGAAAGAGGTCGCCGGATGTTTCGTGAGGAGGTGAAAATGGAAGAAGTCGTCGCTCAGCCACCAGAGCGTCGCGACGCGCCGATAGAGGGCCGCGGTCAGGAGGGAAATCGCGAGGTACGGGAGCGTGCCCCCCCACGGCGCGCGCGGCGCCGGCCGCTCGGGCGGCGCCGGGCGAGTCGTGCTCACGGTCATCGACGCTCGTAGGGTACGACACGGGCGAGGAGCGCGGGCGGAGATTCTCGAGGGCGGCGAAGCTCCGGGCCCTCGCGCCCGCCGCGTCGCGCCGGGGCGGCCTTCCGGCGGCGGCCGGTCCGTCCGATGTAGCATTCGGTCCCTAGGAACCAAGCACCATGACGGACAACGAGGAACTCGTCGATCGGCTGGCGCGGCACCGGGCCCTCGCCGCGGCGCCCCGGGAAGAGCTCGCCTGGCTGGCTTCGCACGGCTCCATCCGGAAGCTGAAGACCGGCGACGTGCTGCTGACGAAGAACGAGCCGGTGGAGAACCTGTGGGTCCTGCTGTCGGGGCGCGTCGCCATTTTCGTCGACCGAGGCGCCGGGCCGCACAAGATGATGGAATGGCGGGAAGGCGACGTCACGGGCCTCCTGCCGTACTCCCGCCTGAAGAACCCGCCGGGCGACTCGATCGCGCAGGAACCGTCGGAGATCCTCGCCGTTCCCCGGCGCTTTCTCCCCGAGATGATCCGCGACTGCCACGAGATCACGTCGATCCTCGTCCACACCATGCTCGACCGCGCGCGCTACTTCACGTCGAACGACCTTCACGACGAGAAGATGGTCTCTCTCGGCAAGCTTTCCGCGGGGCTCGCCCACGAGCTCAACAACCCGGCCTCGGCGATCGATCGCAGCGCGGCCCTCCTCGAAAGCAAGCTGGAGGACGCCGAGAAGGCGACGCGGGCGCTCGGCGCGGCGCGGCTGACGGACGCGCAGTTCGCCGCCCTCGACGCGATTCGCGCTTCCTGCAACGCGACGCGCGTGCCCGGCGTGAGATCTCCGATCGAGCAGGCGGAGCGCGAGCAGGCGATTGCCGACTGGCTCGAGGGCCGAGCCCTCGACGTCGGCAGCGCGGAGGCTCTCGCCGAGACGGCCGTGACGTTCGAGGCGCTCGACCAACTCGCCGCCGCGGTGGACGGACCGGCGCTGAACGCGGCGCTCCGGTGGGCCGCGGCCGGGTGTTCCGTTCGCAGTCTCGCGTCGGAGATCCAGGAAGCCGCGCGGCGCATCTCGGGCCTCGTCACCGCGATCAAGGGCTTCACGCACATGGACCAGGCGAACGTGCCGGAATCGGTCGATTTGACGCGGGGCCTGGACGACACGGTCGCCGTCCTCAAGGCCAAGGCGCGGAGCAAGTCGGCCGCGGTCGTCGTGGACGTCGAGCCCGGGCTTCCGCCCGCCCGCGGCTTCGTCGGGGAGCTCAACCAGGTCTGGGCGAACCTCATCGACAACGCCCTCGACGCGATTCCCGCTGCCGGCCGCGTCGAGGTGCGGGCGAACCGCGAGGACGGCCACGTGGTGGTGCGCGTCGTCGACAACGGACCCGGCATTCCCCCCGAGGTCCGCGACCGCATCTTCGACCCGTTCTTCACCACGAAACCGATGGGTCAGGGCACGGGCCTGGGCCTCGACATCGTCCGGCGTCTCGTCGGCCACAACGACGGCGAGATCACCGTCGAATCCCGCCCGGGACGGACGGAATTCAGGGTCGCGCTGCCGATCGCCGAATGGCCGGGTGCTTCGGGCAAGCCGTGAACAAGCCGGCCCTCCTCGTCGTCGACGACGACCCGCAGGTGCTCGCCGCGGTGCGGCGCGACCTGCGCTCGCGGTACCGGGAAAAATACACGATTTTGAGCGCGGCCTCCGGCGAGGAGGCGCTGGCGACGGTCCGGGAGCTGAAGACCCGCGGCGACACGCTCGCGATGGTCGTGAGCGACCAGCGCATGCCCGGCATGCCCGGCACCGAAGTGCTCGCCCGGACCCGCGAGGTCTACCCGCTCGCGCGACGGGTCCTCCTGACCGCGTACTCGGACATCGAGGCCGCCGTCCGGGCCATCAACGAAGCGCACCTCGACCACTATCTCTCCAAGCCCTGGGATCCGCCCGAGGAGCGCCTCTTCCCGGTGATCGACGATCTCCTCGACGCGTGGCAGGCCGAATACCTGCCCGAGGCCACCGGGCTCCGCCTCGTCGGACACCAGTGGTCGCCCCGATCGCACGCGATCAAGGAGTTCCTGGCGAGCAGCCTCGTTCCCTATCGCTGGCTGGACGTCGAACGGAACGCGGAAACGCGCGCCCTGCTGGAGGCGGCGACCGTCGGCGCCGACGAGCTCCCCGCGCTGCTCTTTGAAGACGGAACCGTTCTGCGCAATCCGGAGCCGCGGCAGGTGGCCGAACGTCTCGGCCGTCCGCTCTCGGCGGCCCACGACCTCTACGACCTCGTGATCGTGGGCGCGGGCCCGGCGGGACTCGCGGCGGCCGTCTACGGCGCGTCGGAGGGACTCCGGACGCTGCTCCTGGACCGGCACGCGCCCGGCGGCCAGGCGGGCACCAGCTCCCGGATCGAGAACTACCTCGGCTTCCCGGCGGGCGTGTCGGGGAGCGAGCTGACGCGGCGCGCGCTCACCCAGGCGCAGCGGCTCGGCGCCGAGTTCCTGGCGCCCCTCGAGGTGACGGCCGTTTCGATCGAGGCGGGGTACAAGCGGGTGACGATCGCCGACAGCCGCGAGATCGTGACGCGGACGCTCCTCGCCGCGACCGGGATGAGCTACCGGGAGCATCCCGCTCCCGGCATGGCGGAGCGCACGGGCGCGGGCGTGTACTACGGCACCGCGACGGCCGAGGCGCCGGCGTTCGAGGGAAGGCGCGTGCTCGTCATCGGCGGCGGCAACTCGGCCGGCCAGGCGGCCATGCACCTGTCGCGGTACGCGAAGGAAGTCCAGATCGTGGTGCGCCGCGAGAGTCTGCGCGAGACCATGTCGCAGTACCTCATCGACCAGATCGGGAAGACGCCGAACATCCGGCTGAGGTGCCAGATGGAAGTCGACCGCGTCGAAGGCCGGGACCGCGTCGAGTGCGTGTCGCTCCGGACGTGCACCGACGGATCCTGCGCGGTCGAGGAGGCCGACGCCGTCTTCGTCTTCATCGGCACCCGTCCGCGCAGCGAGTGGCTTCCGCCCGAGGTGCTGCGCGACGCGAAGGGGTTCGTCCTGACCGGCCGCGACCTCGTGGCGGCCGAGGCGTACCCCCGCGTCTGGAAGCAGCGGCGCGAGCCCCTGCCGCTCGAGAGCAGCGTGCCGGGCGTGTTCGCCGCCGGCGACGTCCGCGCCGGCGCGATGAACCGCGTGGCCGCGGCGGTGGGCGAGGGGTCGATGATGGTCTGGCTCGCGCACCAGTACCTCGCGCTGACCTGATTCCGGAACCGGCTTGCGCCGCTCGCTGACGGTCCTCCCACTCGCCGCCGCGACGTTCTTCATGGTCGCGGGCGGGCCCTACGGCCTCGAGGAGATCGTCCAGAACGCCGGATACCGCTACTCGATCGCGATCCTCCTCGTCGTCCCGATCGTCTGGAGCGTTCCCGCGGCGCTCATGGTCGCGGAGCTCTCGAGCGCTCTTCCGGAGGAAGGGGGCTACTACGCCTGGGTGCGCCGCGCCCTCGGCCCGTTCTGGGGATTCCAGGAGGCGTGGCTGTCGCTCGCGGCGAGCGTCTTCGACATGGCGATCTATCCGACGCTCTTCGTGCTCTATCTCTCGCACTTCTTCCCCGCCGTCCGGGGCGCGAACCGGGAGTTCGCGCTGGGCGCCGCGATGATCGCTCTCTGCACGGCCTGGAACCTTCTGGGGGCGCGCTCGGTCGGCGACTCCTCCGTGGCGCTCGGCGTCGCGCTGCTCGCCCCCTTCGCCGTGCTCGGGACGATCGCGGTCTTCCACCGCGGGGGCGCGGCGCCCGCCTCCGCTCCGCATCCCGTCCTTCTCGGAGGAATCCTGATCGCGATGTGGAACTACATGGGATGGGACAACGCCTCGACCGTCGCGGGGGAGGTCGATCGGCCGCAGCGAAGCTACCCGCTCGCGATCCTGCTCGCCGTTCTCCTCACGGTCGCGAGCTACGTGCTGCCCGTGGCCGCGGCGGCGAGAGCGGGTATCGATCCGAGCCGGTGGACGACCGGCTCCTGGACGGAGGTCGCGGCGGCGCTCGGCGGGAAGGCGCTCGCGGCCGCCGTCGTCGCGGGCGGCGCGATCTGCGGGATCGGGATGTTCAACGCGCTGCTGCTTTCGTATTCGCGGGTGCCGGCCACACTCGCCGAGGACGGCTTTCTTCCGCGCGTGTTCGCGCGGCGCCATCCCCGGACCGACGCCCCGACCTTCTCGATCCTGGCGTGCGCGGTCTGCTGGACGGCAGCGCTCACCCTGGGGTTCGACCGGCTCATCGAGCTCGACGTCCTCCTGTACGGCGGGAGCCTCATGCTCGAGTTCGTCGCGCTCACCGAGCTCCGCCGGAAGGAGCCGGACCTCGCGCGCCCGTTCCGCGTCGCCGGCGGGGTCCTCGGAACGGTTCTCCTCGCCGCGGGACCTCTCGCGCTGCTCTCGATCGCGCTCGTCCGGAATCGCGACGAGACGATCGGCGCCGTCCCCGCGCTCCTGTTCGGCGCCGGGATCGCGGCGGCGGGACCGATCCTCTACCGGGTCAGCCGTCGGCGCGGCGCTGCGTCGACCCCGGCGACCGGCGGCTCGCGATCGACCGACGCGTGATCCGCGCGGACTTCGGCCGCGCGATGGCACGGCCTTTGCCGCGTTTTCACCGGAACCAATTTCGGTCCACGCCGCAAAGGAGGCATTCCATGAATCCAGTCATCCATTTCGAGATGCCGGCGGAGAACCGCCGGCGCATGGCGGAGTTCTACGAAAAAGCGTTCGACTGGCAGACGAGAATGCTCGGCCCTGACATGGGCAAGTACGTCGTCGTCACGACGACCGAGTCCGACGACCGCGGCCCGAAGAAGCCGGGCGCGATCAACGGCGGCTTCTTCATGAAGGACGAGTCCAAGCCGGGCCAGTACCCGTCCGTCGTGATCGCGGTGGACGATATCGACAAGGCGATGAAGAAGGTCGAGAAGGCGGGCGGGAAGGTCCTCGGCGATCCGATGGACATTCCGGGAGTCGGGCGCTACGTGGCGTTCACCGACACCGAGGGCAATCGCGTGAGCATGCTGAAGCCGCTCCCGCAGATGTCCGAACGGCCGACGTCGCACTAGGCGAAAGTCGCGAGTCGGTCAGTCGCGAGTCGAGGAGGTCGGCCGCGTCGCGGCAGAGTTCACCGTCCTTCCGAATTCCCTCGCCGGCGGCCGCGGGATAAGATGGCCGCCGCTGTACCCGTTTCGGAGGAGCCGCCCTCGGTCCGCCGTGTTTCTCGGCCATCCTGGATCGGGTCGAGGAGGGTCCATGTCGAACCGGCGCCGCGTCCTGCTTTCCGTTCTCACGGGTCTGATCTCGGTCGCGACGGCCGGAGCGCAGGACCGGGAGGCGCCGGACACCGCCGTCGGTCTCCCGCCGGGGGCCCGGACCGCGATCTCGCGGGCGATCGCGAGCGACGCCGACTCCCTCCTCGAGGAAGCGAAGCTCGTCTCCGGGACGGCAGCCCATGGCTCACTCGGCGAGTCCGTCGCCATCTCGGGCGACACGATCGTCGCCGCCGCGCCGCCGGCGGCCGTCTACGTCTTCGTCAAGCCCGCCTCCGGCTGGGCGAGCACGTCGGCGTTCTCGGCGAAGCTCTCCAACCCGGCGGGCGCGGCGGACGACGGATTCGGGACGTCGGTCGCGATCTCCGGGGACACGGTGGTCGTCGGAGCTTGGGGGGTGGGAAATGCGACCGGGGCTGCGTATGTATTCGTGAAACCGGCTTCGGGCTGGACGAGCACGTCGCTGTATTCGGCGAAGCTCACCGCTTCCGGCGGTCTTGCGGGCGACTTCTTCGGGCTGAGCGTGGCCATCGATGGCGACACGCTGATCGTCGGAGCGTCCAACGCGAAGGTCGGGGGAAACGATGGGCAGGGAGCGCTCTACGTGTTCGAGAAGCCGGCGTCCGGATGGGCGAGCACTTCCGCTTTCGCGGCGCGTCTCACGGCCGCCGGCGAGCTCGCGAACGACGCGCTCGGCACTTCGGCCGCGATCTCGGGAGACGCGGTGATCGGGGGCGCTCCCGCTTTCGGCGGCAGCCAGTCCGCGGCGTACGTCTTCGTGAGACCGCCCTCGGGCTGGGCCAGCACTTCGCACTTCGACGCGAAGCTCACGGCTTCCGATTTGCCGAACGGCACCGAGTTCGGCGGTTCGGTCGCGATATCGGACGACGCGGCCGTCGTCGGTGCGCCCTTACTGGGCAATTCCGACCAGGGCGCCGCGTTCGTCTTCGAAAAACCGGCGGCGGGGTGGTCGAGCACTTCGACGTTCGATGCGGAGCTCACCGTTCCCGTCGCCGGGGACTACTTCGGAACCGCGGTCGCGCTCGCCGGCCGGACGGTGGCCGTCGGCGCTCCTTCGCAGCCCGGCCTGCGCGTTCCCGGCTCCGCCTATGTTTTCGTCGAACCGCCCACGGGATGGGCGAGCACCTCGGCCTTCGACGCGAAGATCCAGGCGTCCGACGCTGCCGGTTGGGACTCGTTCGGCTTCTCGGTCGCGATCTCGGAGGGGACGCTCGTCGTCGGCGCCCAGGCGGCCGACCAGGCCGCCGGCGCGGCCTACGTCTTCGGCGGCCTGCCTCAGCCCTGCGCGCCGGGAACCCGCTGCGTGATTCCCGTCCCGGCGCCTCCGGCCGCGCTGGTCGACCCGCGAAATCCGTAGCGGCGCTCCCGGGACCGGGGCCCGCGAGCCCGGCTCTCCACCGCCGGCCGTCGGCGGCGAGCGACGATCCGTGAGCGGGACGCGGCGGGAGATCCCGTTCGGACGCGGGAAGACGTCGAAACGCACCGGCGTATCCCATACTTCGACGGAGAACGAAGCGTGTCCGGACGCACCGGGGGAGAATCGGCTCCGGAAGGGAGGACTCATGCACTGGATGGGGAATCTGTGGAAGGAGGTCGCCCTCTGCGCGCCGATGCTCGCTGCCGTCACGAGCGGGGCGCCCTCGCTCGATCCCGCGGTCGTCAACGCCGGGATGGAGCACGTCCGCCTCGAGAACGCGAGCGTGCGGGTGATCGAGGGAGTGTTGCGGCCGGGCGACCGCGAGCAGATGCACTCGCACCCGGCTTTCGTGACTTACGTGATCGAGGGAGGGAAGATCCGCAACCACTTCGCCGACGGCCGGGTCGTCGAGGCGGAGCTTACGACCGGCGGCGTGCTGATGCGCGAGCCTCAGACCCACTGGATCGAGAACATCGGCGAGACGACGCTCCGGTTCCTCGTCGTCGAGCTCAGGAAGTGAGATCCGACAGTCGAAGAGTCGGAAAGTCGTGAAGTCGAAAGCCGGGAGCCGGAAAGTCGAAGAGTCGGGCGCTCCAGGGAGCGGCCTCGATCGAGGATCGATGCCGCGCCGGGGCCGATAGTCCGGAAGTCACGGGTCGCGAGTCGGAAAGTCCAGGAGTCGAACGTCAAAGGCCGCGTGCCGCGCGAGTCGATGCGCTAGCATTCCTCGCGATGGAACCCGGGGTCGCAACGGTCCGGCACGAAACGTCGGGAATTTCTCGCCGCCGCCGCCCGGCTGAGGCGCCACCGGGGGCGGGTCCGATGCGGCTCGGCGGGCTCTCGCGGCGGATCGTGGCGGCCCCTGCCGGCGTCCGCCCGTGAAGGCCGCCGCCTACAGCCGATACGGACCTCCGGACGTCGTCGAGGTCCGGGACGTCGAGAAGCCGGTTCCCCGAGACGATGAAGTCCTCGTGGAGGTCCTCGCGGCGTCCGTGAACGTCCTCGATTGGCGCCTGACGAGGGGTACCCCGCGCGTCGGGCGACTGGTGATCGGATTGCGCAAGCCGAAGAGCCGCATCCTGGGACGCGACATGGCCGGGCGGGTCGAATCGGTCGGGAGGAACGTGACCCGCTTCAAACCGGGCGACGAAGTATTCGGGGTCTGCCGCGGCGCCTTTGCCGAGTATGCGTGCGCCGCGGAAAGCAAACTGGCGATCAAGCCCGCCGGCGTGTCGTTCGAGCACGCGGCGGCCCTGCCCGTGGCGGCGAGCACCGCCCTGCAGGGTCTTCGAGACCGGGGGCGCATCCGGCGAGGCGACCAGGTCGCGGTGGACGGAGCGTCCGGGGGAGTCGGCACGTTCGCGGTGCAGATCGCCCGGGCCCTCGGCGGGGAAGCCACCGCGGTGTGCAGCACGCGACACGTGGAGACGGCGGCGTGGATGGGCGCGGCGCACGTCGTGGACTACACGCGAGAGGACTTCACGAGGAGCGGGCGGCGTTACGACCTGATCCTCGGCGCCAACGCTCACCATTCGATCCTCGACTACCGGCGCGCGTTGAAGGAGAACGGCCGTTATGTCCTGTGCGGGGGCGGTGGAATCCAGATCTCTCAGGCGTTCTTCCTCGGCCCGCTCCTGTCGTGGATGGGAAGCCGGAAGCTGGGCATCGTCATGGCGAAGATCGACGAGAAGGACCTCGCGCTTCTCGCGCAGCTCGTCGCCGACGGGAAGGTCGTTCCGGTCATCGACCGGCGGTACCCGTTGAGCGGCGTGCCGGACGCGCTCCGCTATCTCGAGGAAGGGCACGCGGGAGGCAAGGTCGTGATCGTCCCCGGCAGCGAAGCGGCCGAGGACTGAAACTTCGGACCGTGAGGTGAGGCGCCGATCGTCGAGCCACTCCGCACCTTTCACCGGTCATCCCGAGCGATGTCGGGGGATCTCGGGCGACGCTCGGGGCGGCGCCGGCCCGGGCGAAAACCTGAGGCGCACCGTCACGTACCTCTAATCGGGATGAGACCCGCCGTCGTCACCGCCGGAGCCGTCGCGGTTCTGGCCGCTCTCGCCGGGCCCGCCCGGGCCGCCGAGGCGAAGGGCTCGCGCGCCGCCGCCCTCGTGGAGCAGATCCGCCATGCGGACTACGCGGGCGATCGAACGGCGCTCAAGAGACTCCGGGGAGAGCTCTCTCCCTTCGCCGCCGACCCCCGGATCGGATCGCGCGTGCGCTATTGGCAGGGTTTCGCCCTCTGGCGGCGGGCGTTCAACGGCTTCAACGAGACGCCATCGCCGAGCGACCTCGAGGATGACCTTTCCGGGGCGATTGCCGATTTCGACGCCGCGCTCGCGCGCGATGCCCGATTCGTCGACGCCCAGGTCGGCGCGATCTCCTGCCTGAGCAACATCGGATTTCTCCACCGCAACGACCCCGGGGCCTTCCGGACCTTTCTCGAGCGCGTCCGGCCGCGCATCGAGGCGGTTCGCGCCATCGACCCCGACAACCCGCGGTTTCTCTGGGTGATGGGAGCCAACAAATGGTACGCGCCGCCGGAGCGCGGCGGCGGGCAGGCGCCGGCGATCGCCATGTATGAAGAAGGGCTCGAAGAGGCCCGCCGCCGGCCGCCCCCGGCCGATCCGCTGGAGCCGTCCTGGGGGGAGCCGGAGCTCCTGATGAATCTCGCCTGGGCGAACCTCAACAAGAGCGTCCCCGATCTCGAAGCAGCGCAGCGTTACGCCGATTCCGCCCTGAAGCTCGTTCCCTACTGGCACTACATGCGGGACATCCTGAGCGCGCAGATCCGGCAAGCGAAAGAGAAGCAGCCTCGGCAGGGGTGACCCGCCCGGAGCGGCCCCGTCCCTGTCATCCCGAGCGGCTTCCCCGGCTTATCTCGAAGAGCGGCGGCGGGAAGTCGAGGAATCCCGGTCGCGGCTCGGTCGGATCCCGGCGGCGCCCCCCGCCCGGGAAGAATCGGCGCCTACTTTCCGGCGTTCCTCTCCATCATCCAGATCTCCGAACGCGAAAAGTTCGAGACGACGTAGAGGCTCCGGCCGTCGGGCGAGAGATTGAGTTCGCCCGCGAGGGCGACCTCCGGAGGGAAACGGTGGAGGAGTTTCCTCGTCTTCGTCTTTCGGTCGTAGAGCAGGAGCGCGGAGCCGGCGGTCGAGCCGTTCGCGCCCGACGGGTCGGCCGAAATCGTCTCGCCGTAGATCACCAGGTCGTCGTTGATCCACGTGCCCGTGGTGCCCGTGGGGCCGCTGACCGGTTCAACGGCGCCGGTCTCGGGTGAAAAGATCGCGGTGCCCTTGACTCCATTCACGAGGAGGAACTGTCCGCCGGGGGACCAATTCAGCGGGAAGGCGAAATTCTGCGGCGTGTCCACCGGGAGGGATCCCTCGCGAGTTTCGAGGGCGTACTGGCCGTCCGGCTGCAGGCGCAGAACGGCGAGCCGATTCGCGTTCGGCGTCTCGAGCAGGACGGCGACGCGCTTCCCGTCCGGCGTGGGAACGCTCGCCACGGTCTCTCCGAGCGACGGCGAGGTCAGCACTCTCGCCTGCCCTCCATCCACGCCGATATCCCAGAGCTGGTACGGGCCGCCCCGCGTCGAGTAGAAGAGGATTCGCTTTCCGCCGGCGATCCATCGCGGCTGGCGGTTCTTGAATTCGTCGTCGGTCAGCTGCGTGAGGTTGCCGCCGTTCGCGTCGCAGATGTAGAGGATTTCGCGCGTGACGCCCGCCTGGAAGATCAGCCGGCGGCCGTCGGGGGAGAGCGCGAGATAGGTGACGACCGGAAGGCCCGCGAGGACGGTGCTCGGCATCTCGGCGAGCTCGCGGCGGGCGGGATCGAACGCGAACCGCTGGATTCCGTAGTTGGTCGAATCGACCTGGAAGGCGATGCGGCTGCCGTCGCGCGAAAGGGAGTACGGCCCGGCGGAGCCGGCGGGAACGGAGACCCGCTGGGGCGCCGACGTCGGCTTCCCCGTGGCTTCGTCGACGCCGATCTTGTAGAGATCGAGAGTCCCTCCGCGGTCGCTGCCGAAATAGATCGAGCGGCCGTCCGACGCCCAGGCCGGCGCCCAGTCGAGCGGCTTGTCGTTCGTGAGACGGACGGGCTCGGGTTTTTCCGCCGCCGCGTCGATCGTGAACACGTCGCGGTTGGAACCCGTGCCCAGGATCCCGAAGAGCGCGATCCGTCGGCCGTGGGGAGACCACGCGGGCCGAACCACGTTCTTGAATACGCCCTTCGCGTCCCCCTGCCCCTGCAGGAGCGTCCGTTTCTTCCCCGACTGGATGTCGACGGTCAGGACGTCGCCGGGAGTTCCGAGATGGTACGGGTCCGGCTGGGTCGTCGTCGTGTAGACGAGCGAGGAGCCGTCGGGCGACCAGGCGGGCGCGAAACCCCCGTCGACGACGCGGTGGACCGATTCTCCCGTCGCCCCCATGACGTAGATGCCGCCGCCGTCACGCTCGGACCGGAACGCCACGTGCGCGCCGTCGGGTGAAAAGTCCGGCGCGTCGTTGTCGACGCCGCTCCCGCGCGTGAGGTTGATCGTGTTCTGCCCGCCGACCCGCTGCAGGAAGATGTCGAGCTCATTTCCCTCCCTCCGGACGAAGAGGAACTGCTGGCCGTCCGGCGAGATCGACGGAAGCGTGGCGGAGGAGCCGAACGTCAGCTGCCGGAAACGCCATCCCTCGGCCGCGCCGGCCGGGGGCGCCAGACGCCGCCCGGCGAGATACGCCGCCGCCGCGAGCGCGAAAGCGCCGGCCGGCCAGAGGGCCGCGCGCCAGCGCCATTGCGGCGCGGCCGGGGCGCGTCCGGCG
>DASTIQ010000189.1 GCA_035717485.1 Thermoanaerobaculia bacterium
TGCGGCGGGCCTCCTCCGACTGTGCCACGTGCGAGGAGATGTCCCCCGCGTCCTTGCCGGACAGGAGCCGGTCGCAGGCCGCGCAATAGAGCGCGGCGGATCCCGGCAGCTTGCAGCGCCGGCAGAACGCCTTCCCGCACCGCGCGCACTCGCGCGCGCCCCACCGCTGCCGCTGCGCGATCGCGCCGAGGACCAGCCCGACCAGGAGCGCGAGCCACGGACCGATCGACGTCGGCGCGACGAAGAGGTCCGCGGGCGCCCAGGCGTGGCCCAGGCCGGGGAGGGCCTGGCTCTTGACCTCGCGGCTCCACTGCCGCGACCGCTGCTCCGCCTCCTCGAGCGAATAGTCGAGCGACAGCACGCGCGCGAGCGAAGGAGACTCGATCCACCGGTCGACCTCGCGCGGAGAGAGCCGGCGTGCGTTGGCGAGCGACTCCTTCTGCTGGTCGAAGAGGTAGGCGTCGCCCTGCGCGAGCGAGAGGTTGTACCAGGCGAGCGCGGAGGCGGGCCGCACCTGGATCGCGTCGCGATAGTCGGTCATCGCCTCGCCGAGATCCCCCTGCCAGAAATGGATGTTGCCGATCCCGATCATCGCGCGGAAGTTCTTCGGATCGTCCTTGAGCGCGCGCGCGTAGTCCGCGGAAGCCTCGTCGTAGTCGTCGCGCCGCTGGGCGAATCGGCCGAGCAGGAACCATACGTCGGGGTCTTCGGAGAAGACCTGGGAAGCGCGGCGGAGCAGGTCGACCGACCCGCCTTCCTCCATTTTCTCGTCGAGATCGACGGCCGCGGAGACGAGCGGCGAGCGCGCGATGAGGTTCCGGTCGGCGATCGCGTTCGACAGTGGCCCGAGGAATCCGACGACGAGGAGCGCCCCGGCGACGGCCACCCGCTCGCGGCTGCCGGCGTGGACGCACACGAGGACGGCCCAGTAGAGGAGCAGCCAGAAGGGACCGAACGAGAGCCAGAGCGGAAGTCCGAGCACGCCGAGGGCGACGGCGACCGTGCCCCCGCGCCCGAACGCCGGCTCCGACCGCTCCCGCACCGAATGCAGGAGCCGGCGCGCGTGCCGGAGCATGAGCGCGAGAACGAGGCCGGCGGCCGCGAGCGCGAACGAGGCGCCGACGAGGAGCGCGGCGTTCGAGACGAATTCGCGCCGAGACTCCTCCGCCTGGAAAAGGGCGGTGATCGCCTCCCCGAACGCGACGGCGGATTCGCCGTACTCGTGCCGCGCCCAGGCGAGCCGCGCCTTTTCCCAGCGCGGGTCGACGAGGTCGGGATCGAGCTGGATCGCCGTCTCGAGAGCGAGGGCGGAACGGTCCGCCTTCCCCTGCCGGTCGGCGAGCCGCGCCTGGTAGAGCGCCGCGCGGGAGAAGTCGGAGAGCCGCGAAATCCCGACGCGGCTCGCCGTCCGGAGCAGATCCGCGCTCGCCAGCCGCGCCGACGGATAATCGTCGTCGTTCAGCGCGGAGAGGAACTCGAACCAGCGGCCGCGGAGGCCCGAGCGCGTCGTGGGCGGGGGCAGCGGCGAAACGCGGTCCGCCGGCGCGGTCGCGTCCGGCGCGCCGGGCTCGGCGAGTCCCTGCGCGCCCGCCGCGGCCGCGATCGACAGCAGGAAGAGGCTTCCTGCGACGAACTTTCGCATTCAGCGCGTCGGCGGCGGTGTCGCGACTCCGCTCGCCTCCACGTACGCCATTCTCAGCTCGTAGAGGGCGCGGTTCAGGAGGTCCTGTTCCGCGAAGGTGAGGTTTTTCCGGGTCTTGCGCTCCAGGAGCGCGAGCCATTCGATCATGCGGCGGGCCCCGACCAGGTCGCTGCCGGCGCCCGGCCCCGCGCCCGGGTCCGACAACAGCCCCAGGGCCGAATAGGCGCTCGTCGCGAGCGACCGCACGAGGTCGACGAAGTCGGGGTCGGCCCCCCCGGGAGCCGCCGCCTCGGGTTCGGGTCCGGGTTCCGGAGCCGGCGATTCCGCGGGGGGAGGCGGCGGAGGAGGAGCCGCGGTCTCCGGCTCGGAAGCCTCCTCCAGATCACGGTACTCCGGTTTCAACTCGCCCTCCGGCGTGAACATCCGGAAATCGGAGACTTTGATCGGCTTTTCTTCGTCCGCCACGGAACACCTCGGTTTTCCGAAGATTAGCACCGCGATCGTTCGGCCGGCAACCCGCCTCCGCCCGCTCGCGAGCGCCCGCGCGGGACGCGGCTTCGGCGCATCCCTCGCGAGGACGGGAAGCCGGCACCGTGCGGTTAGACTCGCGGGATGGCCGACGCGCTCGCGCGACTGGAAGCGCTCGTCGAACGGCTGCGCCGGGAATGCCCGTGGGACCGCGAGCAGACCTTCGCGACCATCTCGACCTACATCCTCGAGGAGACGCACGAGCTCCTCGAGACCCTCGACGGCGACGACGGCCCGCGTCTGCGCGGCGAGCTCGGCGACGTCCTCTTCCAGATCTTCTTCGTCTCGCGCCTCGCCCAGGAACGGGGATGGTTCACGATCGACGACGTCGCCGCCGCCATCGAGGCGAAGATGATCGAGCGGCATCCCCACGTCTTCGGACCGGAGAAGGCGAGGGACGCCGAGGCCGTCCGGGCCAGCTGGGAGCGCCGGAAGCGGCTCTCCGGAGAACCGGGCACCGACCCTCTCGAAGGAATCCCGGCGACCCTGCCGGCCCTCTCGGTCGCGCTGCGGATGAGCGAGCGTGCCGCCGGACTCGGCTTCGAATGGGAAAGGAATGCCGACCTGCTCGCGAAGGTCGAGGAGGAAATCGCCGAGGCGCGCGCGGCCCAGAAAGACGGCGATCGGGCGGGAACCGAGGAAGAGCTGGGCGACCTGCTCTTCGCCGTCGCGAACTGGGCCCGGCGCTCGGGCATCGACCCGGAGCGCGCGCTCCGCGGCGCCAACGCGAAGTTTCGCCGCCGGTTCCGCGCCGTCTCCGAGCGCGCGAGGCGCGAAGGAAAGGACGTCGGCGTCTGCAGCTCCGCGGAGCTCGACCGGTGGTGGAACGCGGTCAAGGAGGAGGAGGACCGGGACGGGGGCGGGGCGCCGGCCTGAACGCCCTCCCGGGCGTCACGGCTGGCGAGCGAGGAGCTCCGCGACGGTGACGAGGCGGATTCCTTCCGAGCCGAGCCGGGGAAGCTCCCGCTCCAGGACCGCGAGGGTCGCGGGATGCGGATGCCCGATCGCGACCGCGGCCCCCTGGGACCGGGCTTCGCCCGCCGCCCGCTCGAGCTGGATGCGAATCGCGGATTCGTCGGCGACGTCGTCGAGGAAAACCGACCGGGAGAGGCACGGCACGCCGAGGCGCCCGGCTTCCTCCGCGGCGACCGTGAAGGCGGTCGTCCGGCTGTCGAGGAAGAACAGGCCCCGCTTTCCGACGACGGACAGCACGGCGTCCATCGTCTTCCGGTCGGCCGTGGCCCTCGAACCCATGTGATTGTTCACCCCCGACGCGCCGGGAACGTCCTCGAGGTCCGACGACAGCATGCCGGCGATCTGGGCCGCGGTCATTCCGGTCCGCACGAGCCCGGGTCCCGGCCTCGCGCGCGGATCGAGAGGCTCCATCGGCAGATGGAGGAGCACCTCCTTGCCGGCGGCGCGCAGCGCGAGCGCCGTCTCGCGGCTGTGCGGCAGACCCGGCAGGACGGCTCCCGCGAGGGGCTCCCGGAGCGCGGCGACGCGTCCGAGCGCCGCGTCGTCGTTTCCGAGATCGTCGACGACGATCGCCAGGCGAGGGTCGGTCACGGGATCTTCGGCGAGGACGATCCCCTCTTCCGGCGCCGGGGAACGGTGCGCCGCGGGGCGGGGCGGCGTCGCCCGGTTCTCGGAGGGGCGCGGCGCCGGACGCTGCTTCGCGACTCGGACGGGAGGCGTCGGCTCGGAGGGCGTCCGCTTCCAGAGCATCGCCGCACCGAATCCCGCGCCGAAGAGGAGGACCGCGAACAGGATCCGGCGCGCGGCTCCCGGGGATCCCTGCGCGCCCCGGCGGCCGGAGCTCGACCGGGAGGGAATGGCCGGGCTACGCCGCCGCTTTCGCGGGAGCGCCGTGGGCGATCTCGACGGCTTTCTTCAGGATCGCGTCGCCGGGAGTGTCGTCGGGGAAGAGATCGACCCGCGACGTCGGGCGGAGGCCTTTCCCGGTGAGCTCCGTTCCCGACGGAGAAACGTACTCGCCGACGGTCAGGTAGAGCGCTCCTCCCGAGCTCATCGGGAGCAGCCGCTGGACGATTCCCATTCCCGCCGTCGGCTCTCCGACGAGGTCGGCGGCGGCGCGGTCGTGAAGCGCGCCCGCGAAGATTTCCGGCGCGCCGCCCGTCCCGCCGTCGATCAGGACGATCGTCTTCCCGCTCCAGACGCGGCTTCCGGTCGTCGCGTAGTCGCGCGCGGGGATCTTCTTTCCGGAGAGCCGGGCAACGGGCCCCGCGGGAATGAAAAGGGATGCCGTCCGGACGGCTTCGTCGACGTCGCCCCCGGCGGAATCACGCACGTCCACGATGACGGCTCCCGCTCGAGGCTCCGAACGCAGCGCCTTCTCGACGGCCGCCGCGGTTCCGGGAGCGAAATACGGAATCCGGATGACCGGCACCTGGTCCTGCGCCTTCTGCGAGACCGCCGACGGCGTGTACGGCTTCCGCACGAGCCGCACCGTCACTTCGCGCTCGTCTCCGCCCCGCAGGACCTTCAGCGCGACGGCCGAACCCTCCGGACCGGCGATGCTCGACTCGATCTCCCAGAGCGCCTGGTTGCGGGTCGGCGTCCCCTCGATCGCGAGGATCACGTCCCCCGACTTGATGCCGGCCGCGTCCGCGGGCGAACCGGGTACCGGCGCGACCACGTACGCGAACCCGCCGCGCCGGCCGAGCACCAGTCCGGAATCGAGCGGCCGGGAGGCCTCGAAGGCGCGGTAGCGCGACATCCGGTCCCCGGAGACGTAATAGGAGAAAGGATCGATCGCGTCGGTCACGCCGTCGTAGGCGCCGGCGAGGAGCGTCGAGACGTCCACGGGCTCGACGTAGTTGCTTCGCGTGAGGTTCAGGACTTCCGTGAAGATCGCGAGCGGCTTCAGCACCGGATCGCGGCCGGGAGCGAGAACGGGACCCTTGAGCGCCGTCAGGAGGAAAAGCGCCGCCAGCGACACGAGCACGAACGCGAGACGCGACCGGTTCGACTTCATCCCCGCGATTCTATCCCGCTCCGCCACCTCCCGGAGAACAACGCCGGCGGGCGATTTCTTCCGACCGGGTCCGGCGCTCAACGCAGCCACGTCAGGGGATCGGTCGCCTTCTGGTGGTCGCGCACCTCGAAATAGAGCGAGGGCTCCGTCTCGCCGGGCCCGATTCCGACGAGGCCGACGCGGTCCCCCGTGGAGACGACGTCTCCCACCCGGACGAGGATCGACCGCAGCCGCGCGTACAGCGTCAGGACTTCGTCGCCGTGGTCGATGACGGCCATGTTCCCGTAATCGGGGAACCACCGCGCGAAAACGACCCTTCCCCCGTAGATCGCGGAAACGGGGGTGCCGTCCGGGGCCGCGATCTCGATGCCGTTCGAAACCGTCCAGGCGTCGAACTTCGGATGCCGGTGCCGGCCGAACGTCACCGCGATCGCCCCCCGGACGGGCCAGTCCAGGACGCCCCGCCAGGGGCGCGGCGAGCCCGCCGTCGTCGATTCCCCGCGCGCCAGGAGATCGAGGAGCGCTTCGAGCTTCTCGGCCTTCTGCGAGAGTTCCGTGACCTCTTTTTGGGTCGCCACCGTGACGTTCCTCGACCGGGCGAGGAGCCGGAGGCGCTCGCTCTTGCCGGCGGCGATCCGCCTCTCCTCGTCGCGGTCCTGCGCGAGAAGCTGGTCGGTCTCGCGGCGGAGATCGTTCTGGGCCCGGAGATCCGCCTCCAGGCGGCGGCCGGCGTCGGCGAACCGCGCGAGCTCCCGCGCATCGGTCTGGGCCATCGCGTCGAGCGTTCGCATCGCGGCGAAGACCTCCGACGTCCGTCGCGCCGCGAGCAGCAGGCGGAGGTATCCGAACCGCCCGAGTCGGGAGAGGAGCAGGATGCGCGCGCGGAACGCGTCTTCCGAGCGGGTTCGCGACGCTCGCGCCGTCTCGAGATCGGCGGCGATCGACGCCGTCCGCCGGAAGACGTCGTCCCGCCGGGCCGCGATCAATTCCCTCTGGCGCTGCGCGAGCTCCAGCCGGAGGTCGAGGGCCTCGACCTCCTGCTGGAGCGTGGCGGTCTTCTTCTCGGCTTCCGCGAGCCGCCGTCGAGACTCCTCGACCCGCGCCTGCAGCCCGGCGAGGTCCTGCCGCCGGGCGTCCGGCGGCGCGTCGGGGGCGGGGGCCGCGGC
>DASTIQ010000190.1 GCA_035717485.1 Thermoanaerobaculia bacterium
GAGGTGACGCGCGTGGCGCGCGAGGTGGGCACGGAAGGGAAGCTCGGCGGCCAGGCCGACGTGCAGGGCGTGGCCGGCACGTGGAAGGACCTGACCGACTCGGTGAAGTTCATGGCGGGCAACCTCACGGCCCAGGTGCGGAACATCGCGGCCGTGACGACGGCCGTGGCCAACGGCGATCTCTCCCGGAAGATCACGGTGGACGTGAAGGGAGAGATCCTCGAGCTGAAGGACACGATCAACACGATGGTGGACCAGCTCCGCAGCTTCGCGTCCGAAGTGACCCGTGTCGCCCGCGAGGTGGGCACGGAAGGGAAGCTCGGCGGCCAGGCCTACGTGCAGGGCGTGGCCGGCACGTGGAAAGACCTCACGGACAACGTGAACTTCATGGCGGGCAACCTCACGGGCCAGGTGCGAAACATCGCCGAAGTGACGACCGCCGTGGCCTCCGGCGACCTCTCCAAGAAGATCACGGTGGACGTGAAGGGGGAGATCCTCGAACTGAAGAACACGATCAACACGATGGTGGATCAGCTGTCGTCGTTCGCGGCCGAGGTGACGCGCGTGGCGCGCGAGGTGGGCACCGAGGGAAAGCTGGGCGGCCAGGCCGAGGTGAAGGGCGTCTCGGGCACGTGGAAGGACCTCACCGACAACGTGAACTCGATGGCCGGCAACCTCACGAGCCAGGTCCGCGGCATCGCGCGGGTCGTGACGGCCGTCGCCAACGGCGACCTGAAGCGCAAGCTGACGGTGGAAGCCAAGGGCGAGATCGCCGAGCTCGCCGACACGATCAACAACATGATCGACACCCTCGCGACGTTCGCCGACCAGGTGACGACGGTGGCACGCGAGGTCGGCGTCGAAGGAAAGCTGGGCGGCCAGGCGAGCGTGCCGGGCGCCGCGGGAACGTGGAAGGACCTCACCGACAACGTGAACCAGCTCGCGGCGAACCTGACGACCCAGGTGCGCGCGATCGCGGAGGTCGCGACGGCGGTGACGAAAGGCGACCTCACGCGGTCGATCAACGTCGCGGCTCTCGGCGAGGTGGCGGCGCTCAAGGACAACATCAACGAGATGATCCGCAACCTCAAGGACACGACGCTCAAGAACTCCGAGCAGGACTGGCTGAAGACCAACCTCGCGAAGTTCTCCCGCATGCTCCAGGGTCAGCGCGACCTCCTCACGGTCGGCCGGCTGATCCTCTCCGAGCTCGCTCCGGTCGTCGCGGCCCAGCAGGCGCTCTTCTACACGCTCGACACCTCGACCGCCGTTCCGGAGCTCCGGCTGCTCGCGAGCTACGCCGCGAGCGAGCCGAAAGAGGTCTTCCGCCTCGGCGAAGGGTTGATCGGTCAGTGCGCGCTCGAGAACCAGAAGATCCTCCTGCCGAACGTGCCGAGAGATTTCGTGCGGATCAGTTCGGGCCTCGGCCAGGCGACGCCGTCGCACGTCATCGTGCTGCCGGTCGTGTTCGAGGGCCAGGTGAAGGCCGTGCTCGAGCTCGCGACGTTCGAAGGGTTCAATCCGACCCACCAGGCCTTCCTCGACCAGCTCACGGAATCGATCGGCATCGTGCTCAACACGATCGAGGCGAACAGCCGGACGGAGAACCTCCTCCAGCAGTCGCAGTCGCTCGCCCGCGAGCTCCAGAGCCAGCAGCTCGAGCTCCAGCAGACGAACCAGCAGCTCGAGGAGAAGGCGGGACTGCTCGCGGAGCAGAACGCCGAGGTCGAACGGAAGAACCAGGAGGTCGAGCAGGCCCGGCAGGCGCTCGAGGAGAAGGCGAAGCAGCTGGCGCTCACGTCGAAGTACAAGTCGGAGTTCCTCGCGAACATGTCGCACGAGCTCCGGACCCCCTTGAACTCGCTCCTGATCCTCTCCGACCAGCTCTCGCGAAATCACGACGGCAACCTCACGCCGAAGCAGATGGAGTTCGCCAAGACCATCCACTCGGCCGGAAACGATCTGCTCAACCTGATCAACGACATTCTCGACCTCTCCAAGATCGAGTCGGGAACGGTCGTCATCGACGCGGGCGAGATCCGGTTCTCCGATCTCCACGACTACGTCGACCGGACGTTCCGGCACGTCGCCGAGGCGAAGGGGGTCGAATTCCAGATCGACATCGACCCGTCCGTTCCGCGCGGCATCGTCACCGACTCCAAGCGCCTGCAGCAGATCCTGAAGAACCTCCTCTCGAACGCGTTCAAGTTCACGGAGAAGGGAAGCGTGAAGCTCGACGTCGTCCGGGCCAAGGGGGGATGGAGCCCCGACCAGGAGGCGCTGAACCGTTCCCGTTCGGTCATCGCGATCTCCGTCAGCGACACGGGGATCGGCATCCCGCGGGACAAGCAGCAGATCGTGTTCGAGGCGTTCCAGCAGGCGGACGGTTCGACCAGCCGGAAGTACGGCGGAACGGGACTGGGCCTGGCGATCAGCCGCGAGATCGCTCGCCTCCTCGGCGGCGAGATCACGCTCGACAGCGCGCCGGGAAAGGGGAGCAAGTTCACGCTCTATCTGCCGCAGAGCTATGCGCCCGCCAAACCGGCGTACAAGCCGGAGCCCGAGTCGCCGGCGGAGTTCGTCAGCGTGATGAGCGACGTCAGCACGGCGCGGGGCGCCGTCGCGGAGGTCGCCGCGGTGAACGACATCTCCGACGACCGCGAGCGGATCGCGCCGGGTGACCGGACGCTGCTCATCGTCGACAACGACGAGAACTTCGCCCGATTCCTCCTCGACATGGCCCACGAGTTCGGCTTCAAGGGGATCGTGACGGCGCGGGGCGCCGAAGCGGTCTCGCTCGTCCGCGAGAAGAAGCCCGACGCGGTGACGCTCGACATCCAGCTCCCGGACATCGACGGCTGGCGCGTCCTCGACCGCCTGAAGAGCGATCCCGCCACCCGCCACATCCCCGTCTACGTCATCACGACCGAAGAGGACGGCGGACGCGCGCTGCCGCTCGGAGCGATGGCAGTGCTGCAGAAGCCGATCAAGAACAAGGAGACCCTCGACCGGGCGTTCCGGACGATCCAGACGTTCCTCGACCGCGGCAGCCGCCGGCTCGTCGTCGTGGGGTCCGACCGGTCGATCCGGGCGGCGCTCGAGCCGAAGCTCACCTTCGAAGGGGTGGAGAGCCAGTGGGCCGAGACGCCGCGGGAAGCGGTCGCGGCGATCGAGGCGAACGCTCCGGATTGCGTGATCTTCGTCTGGGACGGGCACGAAGCGAGGATGAAGGACGGGGCGGAAGTCGTCCGCCGGACGTGCGAGGCGCGCGGCGTTCCTCTCGTCGTCTACACGCCGGGCGATATCGGCCGCAAGCTCGAGACGGCGCTCAATCGCCTCACGCAGGGCCATCCGGTCAAGCACGTCCGATCGGAGGAGCGGCTGATCGACCAGACCCTGCTCTTCCTCCACCGGAAGGTCCTCGCCCTCCCGCTCGAGACCCGCGCGATCATCGAACGGCTCGCCCGCACCGAGGAAGTGCTCGCCGGCAAGAAGGCCCTGATCGTGGACGACGACGTCCGCAACATCTTCGCGTTGACGAGCGTCCTCGAGCGGCACAAGATGAAGGTGCTCTCCGCCGAGAACGGCCGGGAGGCGATCGCGAAGCTCGAGGAACACGAGGACTGCGACATCGTCCTGATGGACATCATGATGCCGGACATGGACGGATACGACACGATGCGGGCGATTCGCGAGCGCGGCAAGTTCAAGGACCTTCCGATCGTCGCCGTCACGGCCAAGGCGATGAAGGGCGACCGCGAGAAGACGATCGAAGCGGGCGCCTGGGACTACCTGTCGAAGCCGGTCGACACCGAGCACATGCTCTCGGTGCTCCGGACCTGGCTGTACCGGTGAGGATCGGCGGGACCGGCCGCGGGTGAGAACCGCATGAACGAGTCCGAGTCGGAGGCCGCCGCGGGTCTCGAGCCGGCGGGCGAGCCGCTCGAGAAGGCGAACATCCTCGTCGTCGACGACAGCGCCGATAAGCGGCTGGCTCTCGGCGCGATCCTGGCCGAGCTCGACCAGAACATCGTCGAGGCGCAGTCGGGGCGCGAGGCGCTGAGGGAGCTCCTCCGCCGCGACTTCGCCGTGGTGCTGCTCGACGTCAACATGCCGGGGATGGACGGGTTCGAGACGGCGTCCCTGATCCGCCAGCGAAAGAGCTCCGAGCACACGCCGATCATCTTCATCACGGCCTACAGCGACGACACGCACGCGCGGCAGGGCTACGAGCTCGGGGCGGTCGACTACATCATCACGCCGGTCATCCCGGAGGTCCTGAAGTCGAAGATCGGGTTCTTCGTCGATCTGTACCGGAAGACCGACCAGGTGAGCCGCCAGGCCGCGTCTCTCGCGCGCCGCGCCGCGCAGCTCCAGCGCCTCACCCGGGCGTCGCTCGCGATCAACGCCGCGCCGTCGATCGAGGAGATCCTCTCGATCGTCACGGAGACCGCCCGGGAAGTCGCCGGGGCCGAACACGCGGAAATCGTTCCGGCGCTCACCGAGTCGTGGGGACCGGGTTCGAGAGAAGCGCCCGGGCCGCCGCCCGGACCCGCGGACGTCATGGCGACGCTCATGGGACGCGACGGCCGCGACATGGGCACGCTCCGGATCTTCGGACACCCGCTGGGCCCGGACGAGAATGCGATCCTCACGCAGCTCGCGCAGATGGCCTCGATCGCGATCGAGAACGTCCTGTACAGCGAGGCGCGGGAGGCGAACCGCCTCAAGGACGAGTTCCTGACGACGCTCTCGCACGAGCTCCGGACCCCCCTCACGGCGATTCTCGGATGGACCCGGATCCTGCGCGCGCCGGCGCTCGATCCCGGCCGGTTCGCGCACGGCCTCGACGTGATCGAGCGCAACGTGAACGCCCAGGCGAAGCTCATCGACGACCTCCTCGACATCTCCCGGATCAGCGCCGCGAAGCTCAGGCTGAACACCCGTCCGATGGCCGTCGTCCCGGTCGTCGAAGGCGTCGTGGAAGGGCTTCGTCCCGCGTGGGAGGCGAAGTCGCTGAACGTCCAGGTCGTGGTCGATCCCGCGGCGGCGGGCCACAGCGACGTTTCGGGCGACGCGGACCGGCTGCAGCAGGTCGTGTGGAACCTCCTTTCGAACGCGATCAAGTTCACCCCGGCCGCCGGAAGCATCGAGGTTCGGGTCGAGCGCACGGCCGCGCACGTCCGGATCCGCGTGAGCGACACCGGAAAGGGGATCAGCCCGGACTTCCTCGCCCACGTCTTCGACCGCTTCCGGCAGGCGGACAGCAGCACGACCCGTTCGCACGGCGGGCTCGGGATCGGCCTCGCGATCGTGCGCCACATCGTCGACATGCACGGCGGAACCGTCTCCGCCGCGAGCCCGGGACCGGGGCAGGGGGCGACGTTCGTGGTCTCCCTCCCCGCGATCGAAAGCGCGGGAGTCGAGATCCGGACGGTGGCGGACGGCTTCCGGGAACCGGCGGCGCTGCCCGATCTGGCGGGGCTCCGCGTCGCCGTCGTCGACGACGAGCCGGACGCCCGCGAGGTCGTCGGGGAGATCCTGAAGAGCGCGAACGCGTTCGTTTCGCTCTTCGGGAGCGCCGACGACGCGATCGCCGGCCTCGCGGAGGCGGCGCCCGACGTCATCGTGAGCGACATCGCGATGCCGGGAGGCGACGGGTACGCGTTCCTGCGCGAGGTCCGGCGGCGCGAGGGAGACGGGCCGCATGCGCCCGCCATCGCGCTCACGGCGCTCGTCCGGCGGGAGGATCGCGCCCGCGCCCTGGCGGAAGGCTTCGAGCGGCACGTGTCGAAGCCGATCGAACCGGAGCACTTCCTCGCGGTCGTGGCGGAGCTCGCTCCCGGGAAGGAGGCGCGAGGAAACGGCCACCGGACGGACGTCCTCGTGATCGAGGACGACCAAAACGGCGGCGACGGCCTCCGGCAGCTCCTCGAGAGCGGCGGCTTCCGGGTGGATGTCGCGCGTGACGGGGACGAGGGGATCCGGATGGCGCGCTCGGCGTCTCCGGGGGTCGCGCTCGTCGACCTCGGTCTCCCCGGCCTGGACGGCTGCGAAGTCGCCTCGCGCCTCCGCCGGGAGACGGGACTGCGGTCTCTGGTGCTGATCGCGGTGTCGGGAAACGAAGAGGAGGAGCATCGCCGCCGGGCGTTCGCCTCCGGCTTCGACGCGTATCTCGTGAAGCCCGTGAAGTTCGATCAGGTGGAGCGAGTCCTCCAGGACCAGGCGGTCAAACAGAGAGCTTAGAGGCCGGGGGCGGGCGATCCCTCGAGGGTGATGGGCTCTCCGGGGTCAGGGCTTCTCTTTCGTCGAGCTGTCGTCGGGGGGCCTCTCGGCGTTCCGGTCCCGCCGGTTGACGAGGACGTGGTACGCGACCGCGTCCCACGCGTTGTGGACGCTGCTGAAGAGAAGAATCAGCGTGGCGGCGCCGACGGCGAACAAGGCCTCGCGCGTACGGGCGTGCGCGAACGACGACAGCGCGAGCATCGCGTACGCCGCCAGGGGCAGCGCGACATGGAACAACCAGTCCTTTCATCGGCCCGAAGAACGACGGTCGGCCTGTTTCCGGTAGCGTCCCGGGGCCAAGGGACGGGAGTGGTGGGACCGGCGCGACTCGAACGCGCGACCTAGAGTTTAGGAAACTCTTGCTCTATCCAGCTGAGCTACGGCCCCTTGCGGCGCGCAGTATCTCGCGCCGGGGGACGCGCCGCAAGGCCGGGGCGGAGTGACGGAAGAAACTTCCTGACCCTCGGGACAGTTGTCATGGGCCCGGCGAGCCGCTAAATTCTTCTCACTCTCATGAACTCGAAAACCGGAATCCTTCGTCGCGTGAAATGGGAATGGGTCGTCAAGAGCTTTGGGGGCGCCGTCACGGTGATCGGACTCGGCATCGTCGCCTACTCGCTCGGCGAGACGATCGGAATCCACGGCTGGCCGAGCTTCCTCGTGCCGCTGACCGGCTCGCTGGACGGATACGCCCTGCCGAGCGGAGCCGGCTTCCTCGCCCGCGTCACCGCCAATCTCGCGATCTGGACGGCGGCGTTCTACGGGATGGGGTGGATCAGCTCGCGCATCCCCGCCGACTGGGACTTCTTCTAAGAGCCGGCGCGGCGATACGCGCCGTTATACGCGTCCGTCGGACCGGCCGCCCGCACGACGTACGCTCTCCGGTACGCCTTAGCGGCCGGCCGGTCCGCCGGAACGCGTCTTCCAGCACGTCTCGCCGCGCCTCGACGCCGGTGTAACTGAGCCGGGCGTACGTATGCCGCCGGCGCCGACCCCATCCCGCTTGCCTCGCCGCACGGGCCGACTACTTCTTCTTCGAAGATGACTTCTTCGACGACGACGACTTCCGGGACGAGCTCTTGCTCTTGTGGCTCGCCTTGCCGCCCTTCTTGCCGCCCTTGCGGGAGCTCGCGTGGCTGGTCTTCTTGCCGCGTCCGGATCCGCTCTTCTTTCCGCCGCCGCTCTCCTTGTTGACGGTCGCCCAGGCGCGGCGCTCCGCTTCCTTCTTGCCCGTGCCGCGTTTCTCGTAGCCCTTCTCGATGTCGTGGGCTTTTCTCTTTTGTTTGCTGCTGTAGCTGGATTTGTCTCCCCGTGCCATAAATCTCCCTTCGATTCAAAGGGATGCAACGGATATGCCGCCGAACCGAGCCGCGGGTCTCGCGGTCGCGAGTCAGAGAAGGGGACCGGGGCACTCGTTCTCATGTTTCGACTCGAGACTCTCGACTCGCGACTCGGTATTCGAGTTGACTTACGCCTTTTTACCGCCTTATAGTGGCGTCTTCACTGGAGTCGCCCATGGCCGTCCCGCTCGCCCTTTCCGCTCGAATCACCGCTCTCCGCGACGCGCTCCCGCCCGAAACGGCGGCATCGATCCTTTCCGCCACGGACCTCCGCCGCGACCGTGAGGCGCCTCCGCTTCCGACCGGGATCGAGGAATTCGACCGGCTCCTCGCGGGAGGCCTCGCCCGCGGAAAGCTCGTCGAAGTGGTCGGCCGGCGGTCGAGCGGAAGGCTTTCTCTGGCTCTTTCCGCGCTCGCATCGGCGACGGAAGCGGGAGAGAACGCCGCGTTGATCGACCTCGGGGATGCCCTCGATCCCCAGGCCGCGGCCGCGGCGGACGTCGATCTTCGCCGGGTGCTGTGGGTGCGCCCGCGGCGGGTCCGCGACGCGGTATATGCGGCGGAGACCGTGATCGCGGCCGGTTTCCCTCTCGTCGTCGCGGAGCTCGGGACGCCCCCGGTCGGTCCGCGCGTCCCGGACGCGGCCTGGGTCCGCCTGGCGCGAAGCGCGCGGGCGCATGGGACCGCGCTCCTCGTCGCGAGCCCCTATCCGGTGTCGGGGGCGGCCGCCGACGCCGTCGTTCTGCTCTCGCGAAATCGGGCGATCTGGAAGGGACAGGGCGCGTCGCCGAGGCTCCTCGGCGGGGTCGCCGCGCATGCGACGCTCGACAAGAAGCGCGGAGAGAAGCCGGGGCGGACGGGCGCGGTGCGTTTCACGGCGAGGGAGGCGATTTCCGATGCGGTGCCGGCCGCCGGCGCGCCTCCGGGGAGGTCGGCGGCGCGGGAGGCCGTTTCCCCCCGCGCGGCGTCTTCCCGATTCGTTTCGAGGTGAGAAGCCCGTGCCGTCGCGGATCGCGTGCGTCCTCGTCCCGCTTTTTCCCCTCGCGGCGCGGCTCCGGAGCGAACCGGATCTCGCGGGAGAAGCCGTCGCCATCCTCGCGGGGGACGGGCAGGCGGCGCGCGTCGTCGCCGCCTCGAAACCGGCGCGGCGCGCCGGCGTCCGGAGCGGACTCACGCTCCGCGAAGCCCGCGCGCTCCTTCCGCGGCTGATCGCGCGCGCCTCCGACGCCGAGTGCGAACGTTCCGCGCAGGAAGCGCTCCTCGAGGCGGCCGAGACGGTTTCCCCGCGACTCGAGGACGGCGGCCCGGGGATCGCGTATCTCGACGTCGACGGCCTCGAGCTCTATTTCGGGTTCTCGGAAAAGGCGCTCGCGGCGTCTCTTTCCGCCGCGGCCGAAGGCGCCGGCCTCCCGGCGCGCGTCGGCGTGGCCGCGAGCAAGCTCGCGGCCCGCGTGGCGGCGGAGTCTCCGGAGTCGCCCGTCGTCGTGCCCTCCGGCGGCGAGGCGACGTTCCTCGCCCCGCTCCCGCTCGCGCGGCTCGCCCTCCCGGAAGAGATCGCGGAGACGCTCGAGCGGTGGGGACTCGCGCGCGTCGGCGATTTCGCCGCGCTCTCCGAGGGGGAGGTGACGGCGCGATTCGGAGAGGCGGGGCGGCGGCTCCACGAGACCGCCCGCGGGGTCGATCCGCGCCCGCTCGTCCCCCGGGCGATTCCTCCGGTTTTCTCCGAAGGGATGGAGCTCGAATGGCCGTTCGTCGCCGTCGAGCCGTTCCTCTTCGTCGCGCGCACCGCGCTCGAGCGGCTGGCGGGACGTCTGGCGGCGCACGCGCTCGCCTGCGCCCGCCTCGAGCTCTCGCTCACCCTCGATCCGGAAGGGATGGACGGCCGCGCGATCGATCTCCCGGCGCCGACGAGGGACGTGAAGACGCTCCTGACGCTCGTCCGGCTCGACCTCGAGGCGCGCCCGCCCGGAGCGCCCGTCCACGGCTTCCGTTTCGTCGCGCACCCCGACCGCCCGCGGCAGGCCCAGCTCTCGTTGTTCGGCCCGGCGGCCCTGTCCCCCGAGCAGCTCGCGACGTGCATCGCGCGGCTCGTCGCGCGGCTCGGAGAGGAGCGCGTCGGCCAGCCGTCGGCGGTCGACGGCCACCGCCCGGAACGATTCGCGCTCGTTGCGTATGCGCCGCCCGCTCCTCCGGAATTGCCGCCGGCGCCGCGCGCGGGCCGAGGTCTCCTCGCGGTGCGGGTGCTCCGGCCGGCCGTCCCGATCGACGTGGACGGGGAGGAGGGGAGCCCGAGGCGGATCGCGGCCGCGGATCCATGGCCGCCTTCTCTCGACCCGGTCTCGCGAAGCGAATCGGCCGCGAAGGCGACCGGCGATACGACCCGCCCGCGAGAGCCCGAGAAGGCGAAGCGCATCGAGGGTTCGGTGCGCGTGGCGTCCGGCCCGTGGCGCGTCGAGGAGAAGTGGTGGTCGGAAGAGGCGATCGCCCGCGAGTACTGGGACGTCGAGCTCTCCGACGGAGGGCTGTACCGCATTTTCCGGGACGCGAGGAACGGCGCCTGGTTCGCCGACGGCATTTATGACTGACGCGTCGCATTCCGCGACGCTCGGGGAGCTCGGATCGCGAACGCGCCCGGGCGGGAAGATGGCCGGACTCTTTCCATCGACTTTTTCATCGGGAGGAAAACGACGAAGCGATCTGTGTCCGGAGAGCTGGAGGCGGACATGAGCGACGGGCCACCGACGAGAGATGTCGGGACGCGCGCGATCGTCACGACGATTCATTCCGACGGCGCACGGAAGGAGAAGCTCCGCCAGCGGTCGTGGAAGCCTCCCGCGTCGCCCCGCTCGCCGCGGCCCTACGCGGAGCTCCACGCGGCTTCCGCCTTTTCCTTTCTGGACGGAGCATCGCTTCCCGAGGACCTGGTCGACCGTGCGGCGGCGCTGGGGCTGCCGGCCGTCGCGCTCCTCGACACGAACGGGGTCTACGGCGCGCCGCGATTCCACAAGGCCGCGAAACAGGCGGGAGTGAGGGCGCTCGTGGGCGCCGAGATCGTGCTCGCTCCCTTCCGCGGTGCGGAAGGAAGCGAGCACGAACCCGACCCCGGCCTTCGGACACCCCTCCCCAGTGGGGGAGGGGACGGGGGCAGGGTGCGAGACGGCTCGGCGGCCATGGCCGCCGAGCGCCTCTCCCTCCTCGTCGAGAACCGCGCCGGATACCGGAACCTGTGCAAGCTCCTGACCGCGGCCGCGGAGGGAAGGCCCAAGGGCGCGGCGCAGGCGTCGTGGGAGCGCGTGAGGGAGCACGCGGAGGGTCTCCGCTGCCTGGCGGGCGGTCCCGAAAGCCCCGTCGCCCGGGCGCTCGGTCGCGGAGGGATCGACGCGGCCGAGAGCGTGCTCCGCCGTCTCGCGGAGAGCTTCCCGGGCCGCCTCCACGTCGAACTCCAGCGGCACGGCGACCGGGCGGAGGAGCACCGCAACCAGGCGCTCGTCCCGCTCGCCCGAAGGCTCGGCCTCCCGCTCGTCGCGACCAACGGCGTCCGCTATGCGCGACCCGCGGAGAAGGACCTCCTCGACGTGCTCGCCTGCGTCCGCGAAGGGAAACCGGTCGACGCGGCCGGGACGCTGCTCGAGGCGTCGCGGGGGAGGCATCTGAAGGACGCGGCCGCGATGTCGGAGCTCTTCGCCGATCTGCCCGAGGCGCTGTCCGCGTCGGCCGAGCTCGCCGCGTCCCTCGATTTCACGCTCGCGGACCTCGGCTATCGGTTCCCCCGGTATCCCGTCCCGCCGGGAGAGACCCCGAGCTCCCATCTCCGGCGGGTCACCTGGGAAGGAGCGCGGGCGCGCTTCCGCCCGCTCACCGCGCGCGCCCAGGCGCAGCTTTCGAAGGAGCTCGCGATGATCGAGAAGCTCGATCTCGCCGGGTACTTCCTCATCGTCCGGGACATCGTGCAGTTCTGCCGCCGGGAGCGGATCCTGGTGCAGGGACGCGGTTCCGCCGCCAACAGCGCGGTCTGTTACGCGCTCTCGATCACGGCGGTCGACCCCGTGAAGATGGAGCTCCTCTTCGAGCGTTTCCTCTCCGAGGAGCGCGGGGAATGGCCCGACATCGATCTCGATCTCCCGTCGGGCGTCGAGCGGGAGAAGGTGATCCAGCACGTGTACCGCACCTACGGCGCGCACGGGGCGGCGATGACCGCCAACGTGATCACCTACCGCGACCGTTCCGCCGCGCGCGAGGTGAGCAAGGCCCTCGGATTCTCCCCGGAGGAGCAGGAGCGGCTCTCGGCGCGCCTGGCCGGCTGGAGCTTCGGGGAGATGCAGGAGCCGCTCCGCGAATTGCCCGCCGAGCTCGCCGCGGCCGGCCTCGATCCCGCCGAAACGCGGTCGCGCCACTTCCTGCGCCTCTGGCGCGCGATCCAGAACCTGCCGCGCCACCTCGGGCAGCACTCGGGGGGAATGGTCGTCGCCGCCGGCCGTCTCGACGAGGTCGTGCCGCTCGAGCCCTCGTCGATGCCGGGACGCGTCGTCGTGCAGTGGGACAAGGACGACTGCGCCGATCTCGGGATCGTCAAGGTCGATCTCCTCGGTCTCGGGATGCTCGCGGCGCTCGAGGAGGCGATCCCGATGATCCGCGAGCACGAGAACGTCGAGATCGACCTCGCGCACCTGCCCGCCGGCGATCCCGCCGTGTACCGGATGCTGAACGCGGCGGACACCGTCGGCGTCTTCCAGCTCGAGAGCCGCGCCCAGATGGCGACGCTGCCGCGCCACGGGCCGCGCCGGTTCTACGACATCGTCGTCCAGGTCGCGATCATCCGTCCCGGGCCGATCGTCGGCGGGATGATCCGCCCGTTCTTCGATCGCCATCGCGGGATCGCGCCCGTCGAATACCCGCACCCGTGCCTCGAGCCGATCCTGAAGAGGACGCTCGGCGTTCCGCTCTTCCAGGAACAGCTCCTCCGGATCGCGATGGTCGCCGCGGGGTTCACGGGAGGGGAGGCCGAGGAGCTCCGGCGCGCGATGGGATTCAAGCGCTCCGTCGAGCGGATGTCGGCGATCGAGGAGCGGCTGCGGAAGGGGATGGAGGCGCGCGGGATCGACGCCGAGGCGCGGGACCGCATCGTCAAGGCGATCACGTCGTTCGCGCTGTACGGGTTTCCGGAGTCGCACGCGGCGTCGTTCGCCCTGATCGCCTACGCGAGCGCGTACCTGCGCGCCCACCACCCCGCGGCGTTCTACGCGTCGCTCCTGAACGCGTGGCCGATGGGCTTCTACCACCCGGCGACGCTCGTGAAGGACGCGCAGCGGCACGCGACGGCGGTCTTCCCGATCGACGCCGCGCGCTCCGGCTGGAAATGCCGCTGGGAGGACCGCGGCGTGCGGCTGGGACTCCGGTTCGTCAAGGGGCTCCACGAGTCGACCGGACGCCGGATCGAGGCGGAGCAGGCGGTCGCGCCGTTTTCTTCGCTCGAGGACTTCGAGCGCCGCGCCGCGCCGCGGGCGGGGGAGCTCGACCGGCTGGCGGACGCGGGCGCGCTCGCGGGTTTCGGCCTGACGCGCCGGGAAGCCCAGTGGCAGGCGGCCCGCGTCGCCCGTCCGGCGGGCCCGCTCTTCTCCGGGCTTTCCGGTCCCGCCGGCTCCCCGCTCCCCGAGATGCGGCCGGAGGAGGAGACGACGGCCGACTACCGCGCGACCGAGATGACGACGGGGCCGCACCTCCTCCGGCACGTCCGCGGCCGGCTCGACGCGTTTTCCGTCTCGACGACGGAGAAGCTCCGGACGCTCCCGGACGGCGGAAGGGTACGCACCGCCGGCGCGGTGATCGTCCGGCAGCGGCCGGGAACGGCGAAGGGCTTCGTGTTCCTGACGCTGGAGGACGAGACCGGGATGGCGCAGGCGATCGTGCGGCCCGATCTCTTCCGGGAACAGCGGTCGCTCATCGTCGGCTCGCCGGGGCTGGTCGTGGAAGGAATCCTGCAGAGAGGGGACGGGGCGTTGTCGGTGAAGGCGGAGCGCTTCTGGCCTTTGAATGAATTCCGTTCTCCCCCTTCGCACGACTTCCGCTGAGGCGGCGCGGCGATACATCGAGCGAATACAGGCGCGTGCGGCCCGCCCGCGGCACTCGCCGTACGCCACCGGTACGACTCGGCCGCGGGCCGGACCGCCCGCATCCCGTCTCGCTCGCGTCTTCCCGCGCCTTGCGATGCCGGCGGGAGCCCCCGAAAAGCAGTCGGGCCGTTAGCCGCGACGGGCATGAGGATCGCCGTCGTATCGGTTGCTCGGACGACGAGACGTGGCGAGACGCGAGCGAG
>DASTIQ010000191.1 GCA_035717485.1 Thermoanaerobaculia bacterium
AATAAACCCGCAGAAAGCAGAGCTGGCCGACGAACGGGTCGGTCATGATCTTGAAGATGAGGGCGGAGAACGGGCCGTCGTCCTTCGGCTCGCGGGTGACTTCGTTGTCGAGCTCGTCGTGTCCCTTGATCGGCGGGACGTCGAGCGGCGAGGGGAGGTACGCGACGACCGCGTCGAGGAGCTGCTGGACCCCCTTGTTCTTGAACGCCGAGCCGCAGACGACCGGCTGGACGTGGCCGGTGACGGTCGCCTTGCGGAGCGCGACCTTGATCTCCTCGGGGGAAACCTGGCCGCCCTCGAGGTACTTCTCCATCAGGTGATCGTCGGTCTCGGCGATCGCCTCGATCAGGTGCTCGCGGTACTTCTCGGCTTCCTCGCGGAACTCCTCGGGGATGTCGACGACGTCGAATTTCGCGCCGAGGGTCTCGTCCTTGAACTCGATCCCCTTCCAGTCGATCAGGTCGATCACGCCGCGGAGCTGCGACTCGCTTCCCCACGGAATCTGGATCGGCGCCGGTTTCGCATTGAGCCGCGTCTTCATCATCTCGATGCAGCGCGGGAAATTCGCGCCGATGCGGTCCATCTTGTTGACGAACGCGATGCGGGGGACGCCGTACCGGTCCGCCTGCCGCCACACCGTCTCCGACTGCGGCTCGACGCCCGCGACCGCGTCGAAGCACGCGACCGCGCCGTCGAGGACGCGGAGCGACCGCTCCACTTCCGCCGTGAAGTCGACGTGGCCGGGCGTGTCGATGATGTTGATCCGGACGTCCTTCCAGAAGCACGTCGTCGCGGCGGACGTGATCGTGATGCCGCGCTCCTGCTCCTGGACCATCCAGTCCATCGTCGCGGTGCCTTCGTGCACCTCGCCGATCTTGTAGTTGACCCCCGTGTAATACAGGATCCGCTCCGTCGTCGTCGTCTTGCCGGCGTCGATGTGAGCCATGATCCCGATGTTGCGGGTGTCCTTGAGAGAATGGGTGCGCGGCATGGTTCAGTTCACCAGCGGTAGTGGGCGAAGGCCTTGTTGGCTTCCGCCATCTTCAGGGTGTCGTCCTTCTTCTTCATCGCGCCGCCCTTGAGGTTCGACGCGTCGAGGAGCTCGCCGGCGAGCTTCTCCCTCATCGTGCGCTCGCCGCGCGCCGCGGCGTACTCGATGAGCCACCGGATCGCGAGAGACGTCCGGCGGTTCGGCCGGACCTCGACGGGCACCTGGTAGGTCGATCCGCCGACGCGCCGCGACTTCACCTCGAGGGCCGGCTTGACGTTCTCGACGGCCTTCTTGAAGACCTTCATCGGATCGTCCTGCGTCTTCTCGGAAACCATCTCGAGGGCGCCGTAGAGAATTCGCTCGGCCACGCTCTTCTTCCCCTGCTTCATCACGGAATTGACGAACTTCGTGACGAGCTGGGAGTTGTAGACCGGATCGGGCAGGATTTCGCGCTTGGGAACTTCTCGTCGTCTCGGCATCTCTTAAGCCTTCGGGCGCTTGGCGCCGTATTTGGAACGGCTCTGCTTGCGGTTGGCGACGCCGACGGCGTCGAGCGTCCCCCGGATGATGTGGTAGCGGACTCCCGGCAGGTCCTTCACGCGGCCGCCGCGGATCATCACGATCGAATGCTCCTGGAGGTTGTGGCCGACCCCCGGGATGTAGGTCGTGACCTCGGTGCCGTTCGTCAGACGCACGCGGGCGACCTTGCGGAGCGCCGAGTTCGGCTTCTTCGGCGTCGTCGTGTACACGCGCGTGCAGACGCCGCGCTTCTGCGGGGACGCATTCAGCGCCGGGCTCGCGGTCTTGTACCGGACCGCCTCCCGACCGCTCCGCACCAACTGGGAAATCGTCGGCATTCTCTTCAACCTCCGAATCCGCCGGGCAAAGAAACTTCACGCGGCGGCTTCGATACTTTCGTCTCCCCGGCCTCCGGGTCTTGCCGCACCCGTTGGCCGAGATCGATCGTCTCCCTGTCTTTCGGATAACTCCGAGAAGTCCCGGGGAAAACCCGCTAATACTAAGAGCCTAAGGGATCTCTGTCAAGCGGAAAACACACCGGAGCAAGGCGACGCTGCACACGGGGAGAGCGAATCCGGCTCCGGCGAGTCGCTCTCCCCTCCCCGACGCTCCCCGGCCCGCGGTCGAAGGCCGCCTGCGGCCCCGTCCACTCTCCCCTGTCCGGCGGGCAGAATCGGGCTTCCGAATCGAGCCATTCCTGGACAAGAACTATGAGGCGGGGGCCCGACAGGCCATCTCCGGACGCCTTCGTGGCCGCTCCTCAGCTGAGGGGCTTTCCGGCAGGCTCTTTGAAAACAATCGGATAGCACCGATCCGCGAGATCGCCTGGCTTCAGGGCGGTCCGAAGCTCGAGGAAAGAGGCTTGACGAGGCGAAGGGAGAGGTGGGTTCGCCCGGGACAGGCGAAGGGCAAGCCCGGGAATCGTCCGGCGCCGATCGCAGCCAGGAGCGGAAGGTCCGGTCCGTGGTAGACCTCGACGGGAAAGCCCCGCCGCTGCAATTCGAGCAGCACCGCCGTCTCCTCGACGATGTATCCCGCGAGCCGCTCCCGGCACTCTTCCGGAAGCGACGCCGGATCGATTCCCCGGGTTCTCCCGACGTAATCCGCGATCTCCCGCCGGACCGCGGCGCCGAAGGCGGCGTCCTCGTTCGCATGACGGTCCAGCGCGAGGGTCGTGTCGCGAACTTCCGGCGATCCGGCCAGTTCCGCCCAGTCGAGGAATCGTGCCGCCGGACATCGCTCCCCGAGAACGCGCTCGATGCGCCGGCGCGCGAGGGAAGCCTCTGCGGCCGCCTCGCGCCTCGCGTCCGCCTCCGAAACCGGGTCGAACGCCATCCGGTTCCATCGGGCCAGATACGACCCTTCGACGACGACCAGACTTCCGACGCGCGGCGCGAGCCAGTCGAGTGTCGCCCGAAGGCGCGCCGTATTCGAGGCGGAGGAGCCGTGACTCAGCGCCAGCGACGCGGGGGGTCGGCCGTGATCGAGCACGGAGGCCAGCATCGGGCCGTGCGAATGCGCGGGATCGATTTCGACGGACCACGCGGCCATCGCCCGCCAGCATACCGAATCGCCTTTTGCCTCCCCGGTTTTGGTACGGTAGGTTCGATGCGGATCACGGATCTCCGGACGCAGCCCGGTCTCGGAACGCGTCGCGCGTGCGCGCGGGTCGAATGGGAAGACAGCGAGCGTCCGGCTCTGGATCTCTTCTTCGAGATCGACGAGGAATCCGGTGGAGAGATCGCCGCCGAGCCGAACGGATTCCTGCTCGCCTGCGCCCTCCCGGCGATGCGTCATCGGGAGAAGAGGATCTTCGTCGAGGGCGCCGTCTGCCCCGTGCTGCGGGACGGACTCGAGTCCGCCGTCCGTATCCTGGAGGGATGGTACGGCGCGCCCAGAGTCCTGCCTCCGATCGAGCCGTCCCGCGGGTTCGCCCGGGCGGCTCCCCCGACGCCGGCCCGGGCCGGGGTGATGTTTTCGGGAGGGGTCGACTCCCTCCACCTGGTCCGGACCAACCGCCGCGACTTTCCGGCCGGACATCCCCGCGCGTTCACCGACGCCGTCTGGGTCAGGGCGTGGGATGCGCCCCCTCCCGGAACGGCGGCCCTGCGCCGGTCCCTCATGCGCCCGCTCGCGGAGACGGGGATCGCGCTTCGGGCCCTCTCCTCGAACCTGCGTCTCCTCGACATGGACCTCGAGTTCTTCGCGCGGGAGTTCCTCTCCGCCGCGTTCCTTTCGGGAGGCCATCTCCTCGGGCGGCTCTCGTCCCTCTCCATCGCGTCGACCGCCCCGACGGAGCAGGCGGCGCCGTGGGGCTCGCATCCGCGGCTCGACCCGCGGTTCGGTTCCGCCGCGCTCCCCGTGCGGCACGAGGAAGCGGAAATCCCGCGGCTCGAGAAGATGCGTTCACTCGTCCGGTGGCGGACGGCGATCGAGACCCTCCACGTCTGCAACGACGAACCGGTCGGAGACCGCCTCAACTGCGGACGCTGCGAGAAATGCCTCGAATCGATGGCGGAGCTGATCGCGGTCGGACTCCCCGGTCCCTGGCCGACGTTCCCCCGCGACGACGTCACGGCCGAGGCGATCCGGTCTCTCCCCGTGCTCCAGGACGTCGCCGCCTCGTGGGGAACGCTTCCGGCCCCGC
>DASTIQ010000192.1 GCA_035717485.1 Thermoanaerobaculia bacterium
CCGAATCGGTTGTGCTGCATGGCCCTTCCCTACTTCTCGATGCCGGCCGGCACGTTGTTCAGGTCCATGCCGAGGGAGAGCCCCATCGACCGGAGCAGGTCCTTGATCTCGTTCAGGGACTTTCGGCCGAAGTTCTTCGTCTCGAGCATCTCCTTCTCGGTCTTCTGGACGAGCTCGCGGATCGTCTTGATCTCGGCGTTCTTCAGGCAGTTCGAGGACCGCACGGAGAGCTCGAGCTCGTCGACCGACTTGTTCAGGACCTCGTTCAGGTTCTCGGGCAGATCGTGCTCGGCCGCATGGTCGAACGCCGTGTCGTGCTCGGCGTTGATGAAGATCGTCAGGTGCTCGGTGAGGAGCGTCGCCGCCATGCCGACCGCGTCTTCCGGCGAGACGGTTCCGTCGGTCCAGACCTCGAGCACGAGCCGGTCGTAGTCCGTCTCCTGCCCGATGCGCGCCGCTTCGATGTGGTAATTGACCCGGCGCACCGGCGAATGGACGGAGTCGATCGGGATGTACCCGATGCCCATGTCCTCGTCGAAGTTGCGGTCCGCCGACACGTAGCCGCGGCCCCGGGAGAGGCGCATCTCCATCGTCAGCCGCGCGTTCTCGGAAAGAGTCGCGATCGTCGCGTTCGGGTCCAGGATCTCGACGTCGGCCGTCTCCTCGATGTCCGCCGCCGTGACCTTGCCCTTCCTCTCGACGTCGATTCGCAGGATCTTCTCCTCCTCGGCGAGGAGCTTGAAGGGGATCTGCTTCAGGTTCAGGATGATGTCCGTCACGTCCTCGACGACCCCCGGGATGGACGAGAACTCGTGCAGGACGCCCTCGATCTTGACGGCCGTGATGGCCGCGCCCTCGATCGACGACAGGAGTGCCCGGCGGAGGGCGTTGCCCACCGTCGTGCCGAATCCGCGCTCGAACGGCTGCGCGTAGAAGCGGCCGTACGTGGACGTGAGCGTCTCCTGGTCGACCTCGAGGCGCTTGGGTTTCTGAAAGCCTTTCCAAAGTCTCATGTGCATCTCCTTCGCGCCTTACTTCGAATACAGCTCGACGATCAGCTGCTCCTGGATCGGCAGCTTGATGTCTTCGCGACGGGGCAGGTTCGCGACCTGGCCCTTGAAGTTGTCCGGGTCGAGCTCGAGCCACGCGGGCACGCCGCGCGCCTTCGCGGTTTCCACCGACGATTTGATGAGCTCGTTGGCCCGGCTCTTGTCCTTGACGGCGATCGACTGCCCCTTCTGCACGAGGAAGGAGGGGATGTTGACCTTCCGGCCGTTGACGGTGATGTGGCCGTGGCGGATCAGCTGACGCGCCTGCGCGCGGGACGCCGCGAACCCGAGCGAAAACACCACGTTGTCGAGGCGCCGCTCGAGCTGCTGCAGGAGGTTCTCTCCCGTGATCCCCTTCATCGAGTTCGCGCGCTTGAACGCGAGCTGGAACTGGGACTCGAGCAGGCCGTAGATGCGCTTGACCTTCTGCTTCTCCCGGAGCTGGATGCCGTACCCGAGGAGCTTGCTGCGCCGCTTCCCGTGCTGCCCGGGAGGAAAATTGCGCCGCTCGACGGCGCACTTGTCCTTGAAGCAGCGGTCGCCCTTGAGGAAGAGCTTCATCCCTTCCCGCCGGCAGAGCCGGCAGACCGATTCACGATATCGAGCCAATGGAAGAACCTCCGTTGCGGACCGCCGCGTTTATTTTGCGTCCTTCCTCCCGATCGGCGGTCCCGAATCGGTTTACGGACGAGCCGGCAGCTAGACGCGCCGGCGTTTTCTGGGACGGCACCCGTTGTGCGGGATCGGGGTGACGTCCTTGATCGATTTGATGTCGATCCCGCTCGCCTGGATCGCGCGGATCGCCGACTCGCGACCCGCGCCCGGACCGGTCACGCGCACGTCCACCGTGCGGACGCCGTGCTCGCGGGCGATCGTCGCGGCATTGGTCGCCGCGAGCTGCGCCGCGAACGGCGTCCCCTTCCGCGACCCCTTGAAGCCGATGCGGCCGGCGGACGACCAGGAGAGGACTCCCCCTTCGTGGTCGGCGATCGTGATGATCGTGTTGTTGAAGGACGCCTGCACGAGCACGGTGCCGTGCGGCACGTTCTTCTTTTCCTTCTTCCCGGCCTTGAATTTCTTGCCGCCGGGCTTCTTCGCGGTGGTCGTTTCGGCCATGGCCCTTCCTTACTTCTTCGTCGCTTTTTTCTTGCCGGCGATCGTCTGCTTGCGCGGGCCCTTCCGGGTCCGGGCGTTCGTGTGCGTGCGCTGCCCCCGGACCGGGAGGTTCCGGCGATGGCGCATTCCCCGGTACGACCCGATGTCCATCAGACGCTTGATGTCCATCGAGGTCTCCTTGCGGAGGTCGCCCTCGACCTTGTGGCCGTCCTGGATCGCCTTGCGGATGCGGGAGACTTCCTCTTCGGAGAGGTCCTTCACCCGCGTGTTCGGGTTCACGTCCGCCTCGCCCAGGATCGAGTTCGACTTCGACCGGCCGATCCCGAAAATGTAGGTCAGCCCGATTTCCACCCGCTTGTTCAGCGGCAGATCGATTCCCGCGATTCGTGCCATCTCAGCCCTGCCTCTGCTTGTGCTTGGGGTTCTCGCAGATCACCCGCAGCACCCCGCGGCGGCGGATCATCTTGCATTTCGCGCAAATTTTCTTGACGGACGCCCGAACTTTCATCGTCTTCTCACTTGTAACGGTAGATGATTCGCCCCCGGGTCAGATCGTAGGGCGAGAGTTCCACCAGGACCTTGTCCCCCGGCAGGATGCGGATGAAGTTCTTCCGCATCTTGCCGGAAATGTGCGCGAGGACCTGGTGCTGGTTCTCGAGCTCCACCCGGAACATCGCGTTCGGCAGCGGCTCGAGCACCGTCGCCATGACCTCGATCGCCTCTTCCTTCGTCACGCCGACACCGCCGTCCGGAGCCGCTCGAGCTCCCCGACGCCGAGGACGACCGGGCCTTCCGACCCGATCGCGATCGTGTCCTCGAAGTGCGCGGACCACTTCCCGTCCTGGGTCTTGACGGTCCACCCGTCCCTCTGGATCGACACCCGGGACGTCCCGAGGTTCAACATCGGTTCGATCGCAATGACCATTCCTTCCTTCAACACCGGTCCCCGCCCGCCGGGGCCGTAGTTGGGCACCTGCGGCTCCTCGTGGAGCGCGGTTCCCACGCCGTGACCGACGAATTCCCGAACGATGCCATAACCGCGCGGGGCGGCGAATTCTTCCACGGCCGCGCCGATGTCGGAGATCCGGCGGCCGGGACGCGCCGCGTCGATCCCCCGTGCCAGGGCCGCGCGCGTGTCCTCGAGGAGCCGCGCGGCCTCCGGGCGGACCTTCCCGACCGGGAAGGAGCGGGCGGCATCCCCGAAATACCCCTCGACGACCGCCCCGCAGTCGATCCCCACGATGTCGCCGGCCGCGAGCTTGCGCTTTCCCGGGATTCCGTGCACGACCTCGTCGTTGACCGAAACGCAGAGGGTCTTCGGATAGCCGCGGTACCCGACGAATGCCGGGCGGGCGCCCGCGTCGCGGATGACCCTCTCGGCGATCCGGTCCAGCTCGTCGGTCGTGACGCCCGGCTCGATGGCCTTGGCCGCCGCGTCGATCGCGTCGTGGACGATCGCGCAGGCCCGGTCCATCCGCTTCAGCTCGTCGAACCCCCGGAGCGTGATCACGAGAGCGCTCCCGCCGTCCGCGTGCCGCCGTTCCGGGAGCCGAGCGCTTCCTCGATCCGCCGCGAGACCTCGCCGATCTCCCCGAGGCCGTCCACCGTGACGAGGCGCCCCTTCTTTTCGAACCAGGAGACGAGAGGCGCCGTCTTCTCTCGGTACACGCGCAGGCGCTCGCGGATCGTCTCCGGGTTGTCGTCGGCGCGCCCCTCGTTCTTCGCCCGCCCCGCCATCCGTTCGATCAGCTTCCCTTCGTCGACGTCCAGATTGACGACGGCGTCGACCGAGAGGCCCCGTTCGGCGAGCATGCGGTCGAGCGCCTCGGCCTGGCCACTCGTGCGCGGGAAACCGTCGAGCAGGAAGCCGGCGGCGCAGTCGGGACGGGAAATCCGCTCCCGGATCAGGTCCACGATCACGTCGTCGGGCAGAAGCTCCCCCGCTTCCATGATCTTCCTGGCCCGCAATCCGAGCGGAGTCCCCTCCGCGGCGGCCTGCCGGAGCATGTCTCCGGTCGAGATCTGGGGCACGCCGTGACGCGCCGCGATCCGGCTCGACTGGGTCCCCTTTCCCGCTCCGGGCGGCCCGAGGAAGATCGCGATCACGAGCGGCGCCCCCGGACCCGGGACTTCTTGAGGAATCCGTCGTAGTGCCGCATGACGAGCTGGGACTCGATCTGGTTGACGGTGTCCATCGCGACGCCGACGACGATCAGCAGCGACGTTCCGCCGAAGTAGAAGTTGAAACCGAAGCCCTCCGTGAACCACTTCGGGAGGGCCGATTCCAGCGTCGGCCCGATTCCCGGGATGCCGCCGACCTTGAAGCCCTGGTTCAGGAAGTCGGGAAGGATCGCGATCAGGATCAGGTACACGACGGCGATCGCCGTGATCCTCGTCAGCGAGTTGTCGATGTACTCGGCGGTCTTCTTGCCGGGGCGGATTCCCGGGATGAACCCGCCGTACTTCCGGATGTTGTCCGCCGTATCGTCCGGGTTGAACACGATCGAGATGTAGAAGTACGTGAAGAAGACGATCGCGATCGCGTAGAACAGGACGTAGAGCGGATGCCCCGACGCGAGGGACCCGGCGAGCTTGTTCGACCACTCGGTGTTGATGAGCCGCCCGATGTACTGCGGAAACTGGATGATGGAGATCGCGAAGATGATCGCCATGACGCCGCCCGTGTTGACGCGAAGCGGAAGGTACGTGTTCTGGCCGCCGTAGACCTTCCGTCCGACGACGCGCTTGGCGTACTGCACCGGGATGCGGCGCTGGCCGCTCTCGACGAAGACGATCAGGGCGACGACCAGGAACATGAAGACGAGGATCGCCAGGACGGTGAAGAGCGAAAGCGTGTCGAGGGAGACCTGGCGGTAGAGACCGCCGATCGCGCGCGGGAGACCGACGACGATGCCGGCGTAGATGATGAGCGAGATGCCGTTGCCGACGCCCCGCTCGGAAATCTGCTCGCCGAGCCACATGATGAAGGCGCTCCCGGTCGTCAGGGAGAGGACCGTCAGCATCAGGAACCCGGGACCCTGCATCTCGGGCCTCACGAGGTACTGCCCCGACGGCAGCTGCTGCTTCTGCAGGAAGAGCCCGATGCCGGTCCCCTGGATGACCGAGAGGAGGATCGTCCCGTACCGCGTGTACTGGGTGATCTTCTTGCGTCCGACCTCCCCTTCCTTCGACAGTTTCTCGAGGTAGGGCCAGACGACCGTCAGGAGCTGCAGGATGATCGACGCCGAGATGTACGACATGATGCCGAGCGCGAAGACGGAGAAGCGCCGCAGCGCGCCGCCCGAGAAGATGTCGAGGAACCCGAGCGCGCCGCCCGCCTGCGAGGAGAAGAACTCCGCCATCGCCTTCGGGTTGACGCCGGGCGTGGGGATGTGCGCGCCGAGCCGGTAGACGGCGAGCAGCGCGAACGTGAAGAAGATCCGCTTGCGCAGATCCGGGATCGAAAAAATGTTTCGGAAGGATTCGAACATCAGCTCGCGACCTTCTCCTGTTCGATGATTTCGCAGCGCCCGCCCGCCTTCTCGATCTTCTCGCGGGCCGAGGCGGAGAACTTGTGGGCGCGGACGGTGAGCGCCCGGCTCACCTCGCCGTCGCCGAGGATCTTCACCTTCGCGTTCTTCCCCGTGAATCCGCGCGCGTGCAGGGCCTCGGGCGTGATCTCCTGCCCGGCCTCGAAGCCGGCGAGGAGCGACAGGTTCACCGGGTCGTACTCCTTGCGGAAGACGTTCGTGAACCCGCGCTTCGGGAGCCGCCGGTGGAGAGGCATCTGGCCGCCCTCGAAGCCCCGCATGTGCCGGTAGCCCGAGCGGGACTTCTGCCCCTTGTGCCCGCGTCCCGCCGTCTTGCCGTGGCCGGAGCCGGGACCGCGCCCGACCCGCTTGCGGGCGTGCGTGGAGCCGGACGCCGGCCCGAGGTGGTGGACGCCCGTGCCCGGGCCCGACGGCGCGACGATCGGCGTCGATTCCTTCGGGTGCCGCGCGGCCGTCTTCTTCCCGGCGGGCGCGGCGGCCTTCTTCGGCGCGGTCTTCTTCTTCGGTTTCGCTTCGGTCATGGGTGTCTTCCTACTTCGCCGCGGAGACTTCCACGAGGTGGCGCACCTTGTGGAGCATTCCCCGGATCGACGGGGTGTCCGGGCGGACGACTTCCTGGTTCAGGCGGCGCAGCCCCAATCCCTGGAGCGTCGCCTTCTGGTCTTTCGGCGTGCAGATGCCGCTCTTGACGAGGCGCACCTTGATCGGCGCGGCCGCCGGCGCCGGCTTCGCCTTCGGCGCGGCCGCGGCGGGGCCGGCCGGCTTCGCGGCATCCGTGCGGGCGGCCTTCGGCGCGTCGGTGCCTTCCGGTTTCGCCTTCCGCGGACGGAGCGCGACGGTCTTCTCGAGCTCCTCGAGCGACGCCACGGCGTCCTTCTTCGTTTCTTCCTTCTTCGGACTCATGGTGATGCCTTACTCCGCCGCCTGCGGACGAGCGACGATCTTCTTGAGCTGGGTGAGCGCGTCGAACGTCGCCTTCACGACGTTGCCGGGATTGGTCGTCCCGAGCGACTTCGTGAGGATGTTGGCGACGCCCACCGACTCGAGCACCGCCCGGACGGGTCCGCCCGCGATGACGCCGGTCCCTTCCGCGGCGGGCTTCAGGAGCACCCGGCCGGCGCCGAAGCGGCCGAGCACCGGATGCGGAATCGTCGTGCCGTTCAGCGAGATCGAGACCATGTTCTTCTTCGCGAGCTCGATCCCCTTCCGGATCGCCTGGGGAACTTCCTTCGCCTTCCCGGAGCCGTACCCCACGCGCCCCTTCCCGTCGCCGACGACGACGAGCGCGGAGAACGAGAAGTTCTTGCCGCCCTTGACGACCTTCGTCACGCGGTTGATGTGCACGACGCGGTCGACGAACTCGGACGATTCTCCCGAGTCGCGGTCGCGGCGGTCGCGACGATCCCGATTTCCCGGCTGATTGGCCATCTAAAACTCCAAACCGTTCTCGCGGGCGGAATCCGCCAGCGCTTTGACCTTCCCGTGGTACGGGTAGCCGCCCCGGTCGAACACGACGCGGGTGACCCCCTTCTCCTTCGCGCGGCGCGCGACGAGCTCGCCGACCTTCTTCGCGGCGGCGACGTTGCCCCCGCCCTTCTGCTCCGCGGTGAAGCCCGCGTCGAGCGACGAGGCCGCGACCAGCGTGACGCCGCGCTTGTCGTCGATCACCTGCGCGTAGAGGTGCTTCAGGCTCTTGAAGATCGAGAGCCTCGGCCGCTCGGCCGTCCCCTGCACGCGGGAACGGATGCGGCGCCGGACCTTGTCGCGGGCGGAGCCGCGCGATTTCGCCTGGGCCATTACTTCCCTCCGGCCTTGCCGACCTTGCGGCGGATCGTTTCGTCGGCGTACTTGATGCCCTTCGCCTTGTAGGGATCGGGAACGCGGAGCGACCGGATCTCGGCCGCCGTCTGGCCGACCTTCTGCTTGTCGATTCCCGACACCGTGATGCGGTTCGCCTTCGGGTCGATCGCGATCGAGATTCCCTCCGGAATCGGGAACACGATCGGGTGCGAATAGCCCAGAGCGAACTGGACCGCCTTCCCCTTGACCTCGGCCTTGAAGCCGACGCCGACGATGTCGAGCTCGCGGGTGAACCCCTTGGTCACGCCCGCGACCGCGTTCGCCGCGAGGGCGCGCGCCAGCCCGTGGAGGGCCCGGCTCGTCTGCTCCTCGTTCGCGCGCGCGAACTCGAGACGGCCGTCGAGGACCTTCGCGCTGACGACCGGGGGGATCGGGCTCTCGATCTGCCCCTTCGGCCCCTTCACGCGGACCATCGCGCCTTCGACTTTCACTTCGACCCCCGGGGGGATCGGCACGGGGTTCTTACCGATTCGCGACACGGTTCACTCCTACCAGACGTTGAAGAGGATCTCGCCGCCGAGCTTCTTCTCGCGCGCCTGGCGGTCGGTCATGAGGCCGCGCGACGTCGACACGACGGCGATTCCGAGACCGCCGAGCACCGGCTGGATCTCGGCGGCGCGCTTGTACACGCGGCGGCCGGGTTTCGACACGCGCTGCAGGCCGCCGATCGCGGGCTCGCCCTCGCCGTCGTACTTCAAACGCACCTGGATCTGCTTCTGCGGCTCGGCCTCGACCGTCTTGTATCCCGCGACGTAGCCCTCGTCGGCCAGGAGCTTGACGATCGCCTCCCGCTGGCGGGACGCGTCGACCTGGGCCTTCTCGTGCCCGGAGCGCATGGCGTTCCGGATGTGGGTCAGGAGGTCGGAAATCGAATCACTCGTCTTCATGTCCTCACCACGTCGCCTTGATGACGCCCGGGATGTATCCCGCGAGCGCCCGGTCCCGGAAGCAGATGCGGCAGAGCGCGAACTTGCGCAGCACGCTCCGCGGCCGGCCGCACACCTTGCAGCGCCGGACCTTGCGCGTCGAGAACTTCGGCGTGCGCTCCGCTTTGAGTCTCATGGCTCGTCTTGCCATTCTGGGCCTTCCTTATTTCGCGAAGGGCATGCCGAACTCGCGCAGAAGAGCCTGCGCGGTGTCGTCCCGCCCCGCCGTCGTCACGATCGTGACGTTCAATCCCTTCGACTTGTCGACCTTCGAGTAGTCGATCTCCTGGAAGATCAGGTGGTCCTTGACCCCCAGCGTGTAGTTCCCGCGCCCGTCGAACGATTTCGCCGAGACGCCGCGGAAGTCGCGAACGCGCGGAAGCGCGATCGCGATCAACCGGTCGAGGAACTCGTACATGCGGTCGCCGCGCAGCGTGACCCGGCAGCCGATCGGCATCCCCGTGCGCAGCTTGAACGACGCGATCGACTTCTTCGCCCGCGTCACCACGGCCCGCTGTCCGGCGATCGCCGACAGCTCTTCGACCGCGGTGTCGAGGAGCTTGACGTTGGCGGTCGCCTCGCCCATCCCCATGTTGAGGACGATGCGGTCGAGCTTCGGCACGGCCATCGTGTTCTCGATCCCGAACTCCTTCGTGAGCTTCGGGACGATTTCCTTCTGGTACTTCTCTCTCAGTCGCGCGGCCATTTCTCCCTCTATCCCAGCACCGCGCCGCTCTTCTTGGCGACGCGCTCCGCCCGGCCGTCCTCGGTCCGCTGCCGGCCGACGCGGGTTGGGGCGTTCTTCTCCGGATCGAGCAGCATGACGTTGGAGATGTGGATCGTCGCCTCGCGCTCGGAGACGCCTCCCGCGATGTTCTTCGCGGGATTCGGCCGCAGGTGCTTCTTCACCTGGTTGACGTGCTCGACGAGCACCCGCTGGGTGGCGGGATATACCCTCATCACGCGCCCCTGCTTGCCCCGGTCCTTTCCGGCGACGACGACCACGACGTCGTTCTTCTTCAGCTTGACCTTGTTCATCGCTTTCGAACCTCTCCCGCCGCGCTCACAGGACTTCCGGCGCGAGCGAGATGATCTTCATGAACTTCTTCTCGCGGAGCTCCCGGGCGACCGGGCCGAACACGCGGGTGCCCACCGGCTCGTTCTCCGCGTTGACCAGAACCGCCGCGTTGTCGTCGAAACGGATGTAGGACCCGTCCTTTCGCCGCTGCTGCCGGCGCGTCCGCACGATCACGGCCTTGACGACGCGCTTCCCGTGCTTCTCGACGAACGGGGAGTCGGGCGCGGCCTCCTTCACGGACGCCGTGATGACGTCGCCCAGATAGGCGTACCGGGAGTTGGACCCGCCCTTCTTCTTGATGCAGGCGATCTTGCGGGCTCCCGAGTTGTCCGCGACCTCGAGCACCGTTCCCATCTGAATCATGGCCTACGCCTCCGCCTTCCGGAGGACCTCGCGCACCGTCCAGCGCTTGCGCTTCGACAGCGGCCGCGTTTCCTCGATCGCCACCCGGTCGCCCATCGCGGCCGAGCCCTTCTCGTCGTGCGCCATGAAGCGGGACCGCCGCTTGATGTAGCGGTGGTACCGCGGGTGGAGCACGGTGCGCTCGACCTCGACGACGACCGTCTTCTCCATCTTGTCCGAAATGACGCGGCCGATCTTCGTCTGCCGCCCCTTCTTGCCGGCCGCGGCCGGCGTCGCTGTCTCGCTCACGCTTTCTCCCCGATGGCGCGCGCGAAGGTCTTCACCCGCGCGATGTCCCGGCGCACCGTGCGCAGGCGGGACGGGTTCTCCAACTGGCCGGTCGTCTTCTGCAGCCGGAGCTTCCAGAGCGCGTCGCGCAGCTCCTTCTCCTTGGCCGCGAGCGCATCGGCTCCCTCGCCGCGAAGCTGTTCCAGGTCCTTCTTCTTCACTGCGCCACCACCTTCGCCTCGTGCCGGGCGACGAACCGGGTCCGGATCCCGATCTTGTCCGCCGCGAGCTTCATCGCGGCCTTCGCCGTGGCGTCGTCGACGCCTTCCATCTCGAAGAGGATGCGGCCCGGCTTGATCACGACGACCCAGCCCTCCGGCGCGCCCTTCCCCTTGCCCATTCGGGTTTCCGCGGGCTTCTTCGTGATCGGCTTGTCGGGGAACACGCGGATCCAGATCTTTCCGCCGCGCTTGATGTGGCGCGTCATCGCGATGCGGGCCGCCTCGATCTGGCGCGCGGTGACCCAGCCCGGATCGAGGGACTGGAGGCCGAAATCGCCGAACGAGAGCTCCGAGCCGCGGTGCGCCTTCCCGCGCATCCTTCCCCGCTGCTGCTTGCGGTACTTGACCTTGCTGGGCATCAACATGACTTGATCCTTACGCCGTCTTCTTGACTTCGCGGCGGCGGTTCTTCACCTTGTGCTGCTCGCCCCGGTAGATCCACGCCTTGACGCCGATCTTTCCGTACGTCGTGTGCGCCTCGGCGAACCCGTAATCGATGTCCGCCTTGAGCGTGTGGAGCGGAAGCCGCCCCTCCTGGTACCACTCCGAGCGCGCGATCTCGGCGCCGTTCAGGCGCCCGGCGCACCGGAGCTTGATCCCCTGGGCGCCGAACCGCTGCGCGGATTCGATCGCCTTCTTCATCGCCCGGCGGAACGCGACGCGGCGCTCGAGCTGCATCGCGATCGACTCCGCGACGAGCTGGGCGTCCGTCTCGGGCCGCTGGATCTCGATGATGTTGATGTGGACCTCGTTCTTCGTCTTCCGCTGGAGCTCGTCGCGGAGCTTGTCGACTTCCGCGCCCCGTTTCCCGATGATGACCCCCGGGCGCGAAGTCTGCACGTTCACCTTGAGCTTGTTGGCGTAGCGCTCGATGTCGATCTCGGAGACGCCGGCGTGCGCGAGGCGGCCCTTCAGCTCGCGGCGCAGCTTCATGTCGTCGTGGAGGTACTGCCGGTACTGGTCGCGCTCCGCGTACCAGCGCGAATGCCAGGTCCGGTTGAACCCCAGGCGGAATCCGTACGGGTGTACTTTCTGGCCCATCTTTCCCTTACCCTCTCGCCTCGTCCGAGACTTCGAGCGTGACGTGACTCTTCCGTTTCTGGATGCGATAGGCGCGGCCCATCGGGGCCGGCCGGATCCGCTTCTCCCGCGGGCCGCCGTCGACGTGGATCTTCCGGACGACGAGCCGGTCGACGTCGACCCCCGCCTCCTTCTGCTCCGCGTTGGCGATGGCCGACTTCAGGAGCTTCAGCAGGTCGCGGCAGGCGTATTTCGGCGTTCCGCGCAGGATCGCGGCCGCATCGTTGACCTTCTTCCCGCGGATCAGGTCCGCGACGAGCCGGACCTTCTGGGCCGACCCCTTCATGTACCGCAGACGAGCGACGGCGTTCATCGTGCTCTCTCCTCTACGCCTTGGCCGCCGGAGCGGGCGCCGCGCCCGGCGCGCCCGGAGCGCCCGCGGGCTTGGCGCCGGCCGCCGCCGCGTCCGCCTTCTTCCCGCTGTGCCCCTTGAAGATCCGGGTCGGCGCGAACTCCCCGAGCTTGTGGCCGACCATGTTCTCGGCCACGTACACCGGGATGAACTTGCGTCCGTTGTGGACCGCGATCGTGTGCCCGACCATGTCGGGAATGATCGTGGAGCGCCGGGACCAGGTTTTCACGACCTTCTTCTCGCGCGACTCGTTCAGCGTGTCGATCTTCTTCTTCAGGTGGTCGTCGAGGAACGGGCCTTTTTTGATCGAACGAGCCATCGCTTACTTCCTTCGACGGACGATCATCGCGTCCGTTCGTTTGTTGTTGCGGGTCTTGAAGCCCTTCGTCTTCCATCCCCAGGGGGAGACCGGATGCCGGCCGCCCGACGTCTTGCCTTCGCCCCCGCCCATCGGATGGTCGACGGGATTCATCGAGACGCCGCGGTTGTGCGGCCGCCACCCGAGCCAGCGCGAGCGGCCGGCCTTCCCGATCGAGAGGTTCTCGTGCTCGAGATTTCCGACCTGGCCGATCGTCGCGTAGCAGTCGATGAAGATCTTCCGCGTCTCGCCGGAAGGAAGGCGCACCTGCGCGTAATCGCCCTCCTTCGCCATGAGCTGGGCCGCCGCGCCCGCGGAGCGGACCATCTGTCCCCCCTTGCCGCGCTTCAGCTCGATGTTGTGGATCGTCGTGCCGACGGGGATGCCGCGCAGCGGCAGCGCATTGCCGGGAAGGATGTCGGCCTTCGGGCCGGAAACCACGCGGGCTCCGACCTCGAGCCCGACCGGCGCCAGGATGTAGCGCTTCTCGCCGTCCGCGTAATGGAGCAGCGCGATGTTGGCCGTGCGGTTCGGGTCGTATTCGATCGAAGCGACGCTCGCCGGAACGTCCGTCTTCTCCCGGCGGAAGTCGATGATCCGGTACTGGCGCTTATGGCCGCCCCCCATGAAGCGCGAGGTGATCTGGCCGCTGCTGTTGCGGCCCCCGGTGCGGCGCTTCGGGACGACGAGGCTCTTCTCGGGCCGATCCGCGGTGATCTCCGAGAACGTCATCGACGTCTGGAATCTCCGGCCGGCGGACGTGGGCTTGAACGACTTTACGGGCATCGAATCACCTACACGCCTTCGAAGAATTCAATGGGCTTCTCCCCCGCGGCGAGGCGCACGTACGCCTTCTTCCAGTCGCGGCGCTGGCCGGCGAACTTTCCCATCCGCTTCCATTTCCCGGGGCGGTTCGCGACCCGGACGGAATCGACCTTGACGTTGAAGAGCATCTCGACGGCGGCCTTCACCTCGATCTTGTTCGCGTCCGGATCGATCTCGAAGCACACCGTGTTCGCGGCGTCCTTCAGACGCGTGGACTGCTCGGTGATGAGCGGGCGCCGGATGACCTGGTGCAGGTTCATGATCTCCCCTCGAGGGTCTTCGCGACCCGGGCGAGCGCCTCGCGCGTCGCGACGACGAACCCGTGATTCAGGACGTCGTACGCGTTGACGCCGAGCGGGTCCACGTGCTTCAACCCCTTCACGTTCGCGAGCGCGCGCGAGAGGTTCTCGTTGTCGCGCGAGTCGACGAACAGGGCCTTCCCGGTGATCCCGAGGCCGGTGAGGTTCCCGATCAGCTCGCGCGTCTTGTGGGACGGGAGCGCCAGGTCCTCGAGGACGACGAGCCGCGACTCCTTGACCTTCCGGGAGAGCACCGAGCGGAGCGCGTTCTTCTTTTCGTTGACCGAGATGCCCTGCGCGTAGGAGCGCGGCACCGGCCCGAAGACCGTTCCGCCGTGGCGGTGGATGGGCGGACGGCCGCCCCCCTGCCGGGCGCGACCGGTTCCCTTCTGCTTGAACGGCTTCCGGCCCGATCCCGAGACCTCGGAGCGGGTCTTCGTCTTGTGGGTCCCGCTGCGCAGCGCCGCCAGGTGCGCCTTGACGACCGCCCAGACGAGGTGCCGGCGGTACGGCTGCTCGAAGACCGATGCCGGGAGCTCGACCGCCCCGACTTTTTCCCTGTTCCAGTTCCAGACGTCCACGCTCGCCATCTGCCTTACTCCGATTTCGCCGCGAAGCTCGAGCGGACGATCCGCACGTACGAGTTCCGCGCTCCGGGGACGGGCCCGCAGAGATAGATCAGGTGGTTCTCGGCGTCGACCTTCGCGACGACGACGTTCTTCGATGTCGCGTGCCGCCCGCCGAGCCGGCCGGAGGACCGGGTGCCCGGATACACGCGCGACGGGAACGCCGACGGCCCGATCGAGCCGGGCGCCCGGTGAAACATGGAGCCGTGGGTCGCGCGGCCGCCCGCGAAATGGTGCCGCCTCACGACGCCCGCGAACCCCTTCCCCTTCGACCATCCCTCGATGTCGACGTGCTCGTTCTCCGAGAACGTGTCGGCGAGGACCTTGTCGCCGGGCTTGATGTCGTCTCCCTCGGCGATGCGGAACTCGGCGAGCTCGCGCATCGGGGCGACGGAAGCCCGGTCGAAGTGGCCCTGGAGAGCCTTCGTGACGTTCCGGGGAGCGCGTTCCTCGACGAGGCCGAGCTGGATCGCGTCGTATCCGTCCCGGGCCGCCGTCTTCTTCTGGACGACGAGGCACGGGCCGGCCTTGACGACCGTCACGGGAACGACCGTTCCGTCCTCGCGGAAGATCTGGGTCATCCCCACCTTCTTGCCGATCAAACCCTGAATCATGACGTCACTTCCCGAATGCCTTGATCTCGACGTCGACGCCCGCCGGGAGCTCGAGCTTCATGAGCGCGTCCACCGTCTGGGAGGACGGCTCGAGGATGTCGAGCAGCCGCTTGTGCGTCCGCATCTCGAACTGTTCGCGAGATTTCTTGTCGACGTGCGGCGACCGGTTGACCGTGTAGCGGGCGATCGACGTCGGCAGCGGAATCGGCCCCGCGATCCGGGCTCCCGTACGCCGAGCGGTGTCGACGATCTCCGCGGCCGACTGGTCGAGCACGCGGTAATCGAACGCCTTGAGCCGGATGCGGATTTTGTCGTTCATGGTCTTTTCTCGATTCTTACTGAATGACTTCGGTGATGGTTCCGGCGCCGACGGTGCGGCCGCCCTCGCGGATCGCGAAGCGCAGCCCCTTCTCCATGGCGATCGGCGTGATCAGCTCGATCTCCATCGCCACGTTGTCGCCCGGCATCACCATCT
>DASTIQ010000193.1 GCA_035717485.1 Thermoanaerobaculia bacterium
TCCGCGCCGTTCTCGGCAGTCTCGACGTGCCCATTCGCGAGGCCGTGCGCTGGGACGAGCCGGTCGCCCGGAAGCTGGAGCTGAAGAAGCGGGATCTGACCGACGACGAGCTCGTCAATCTCATGGCGAAGCATCCGGACCTGATCCAGCGGCCCATCGTCGTCGCGGGCGGGCGCGCCGTTCTCGCGCGGCCCGCCGAGAAGCTGGACGCGCTCCTCCGTCGGCGTCGGAAATGAGCCGGTGCGGCGCCGGGCCGCTCGCGGTCCCCCGGCTGCTCGCCGCCGTCACGGCCGGCGCAGCGTCTCCGCCCCAGACCGAGATCCCGTGCGCGAGAACGGACGGCCGGTGCGAGTGGCGGTGAGTGCGCCCCACGGCGGTCGTTCCGATCCGCCACGACGAGTTCCCGTTCCTCCGAACGAGCGAGACGACCGTCGTTCTCCGCTGAAGCCGCGCCGGACCGGAGAGCGGGCTCTGGTGCGAACGCGTCAGGGGAGAGCCGGCGCCGGGGCTTAGAATCCGGCGATCATGGTCTCCCGCGAGGATCCGGTTTCCGGGATCACCCGGCGACAGCTCGTCCGCCGCGGGATCGTCGGGTCCCTTCTCTTCGCGGCGGCCGGGGCGACCGCGGCGTTCTGGTGGCCGACGCGCCGCCGGCGGCCGCGCCCCGGACTCCGCGTCCTCGACGAACGAGAAGCGGCGATCCTTTCGGCCGTGGCGGACACCGTCCTCGCGATCGAGCCCGGCGTTCCGTCGGCCGACGCGGTCGACGTCGTCGGGAGGGTCGACGCGCTGCTCGCGCGCTCGCCGGGCGACGTCCAGCGCGAATTCGCGCGTCTCCTCCATCTCTTCGAGAACGGAACGACGGGCCTGATCACCGCGACCGGCTGGACGTCGTTCACCGCCGCGGCGCCGGCCTCCCGCGAGGCGCGGCTGCGTGCCTGGCAGACGTCGCGGATCAGCCTCTTCCGGACGGGCTTCCAGGCGATGAAGAGGCTGTGCGGCGCCTGCTACTACTCATCGCCGGTTTCCTGGGCGGCGATCGGGTACCCGGGACCGCCGGATCTGGCATGAGCGCCGGCGCCGAGATCCCGAACCTCGTCCGCGGCCGGGACATCGGCGCCGACCGGATCCTCGACGCCGACGTCGCGATCGTCGGCAGCGGTCCCGGCGGATCGATCGCGGCCTACCGGCTCGCGGCCGCCGGCGCGCGGGTCGTCGTCCTGGAGGAAGGCGGCTACCACACGCGTCCGGAGTTCCGGATGCAGGAGGAGTGGTCGTACCCGACCCTCTATCAGGATCACGCCAATCGGGCGACCGACGATCTCTCGATCACGGTGCTGCAGGGACGATCGGTCGGCGGCGGGACGACCGTCAACTGGACGACTTCGCTCCGCACGCCGCCGACGACCCTCGATTTCTGGAAACGGGCGCGCCGCGTCGAAGGGGTGACGGCGGAGGCGCTCGCGCCGCACTGGGACGAGGTCGAGCGCCGCCTGAACGTGCACACTCCGGAGGAAGGGGAGATCAACGAGAACAACCGCGCGCTCCTCGACGGGGCGAAGCGTCTCGGCTACGGGTTCGAGCTCCTTCCCCGGAACGTCTCGGATTGCGTGCTGACGGGGATGTGCGGTCTGGGATGTCCCGTCGACGCCAAGCAGGCGATGCACCTGACCTATCTTCCCGATGCCGCCGCCCACGGGGCGGTGATCTTCGCGAACTGCCGGGTCCGGCGTCTCACCCGCCGCGGCCGGAGGGTCACGGAGGCGGCCGCGGACGTCCTCGACGAGTCGCGCGATCGCCCCGCCGGGCCGACGCTGACGGTCCGCGCTCGCACGTTCATCCTCTCCGCCGGAGCGATCAACACGCCGAGGCTGCTGCAGCGTTCCGGCCTGCCGGATCCCTACAGGATCGTGGGGCGGCGCACGTGGCTGCACCCGACGCTCGCATCCGCCGCCCACTTCGACCGGAAGATCGAACCGTATTTCGGCGCGCCCCAGACGGTCGGGTCCCATCACTTCGCGATCCGGCCGGGAAGGATCGGTTTCTTCCTCGAGACGCCTCCCGCCCAGCCGATGCTCGCCGGGCTCGCGCACGCGGGGTTCGGTCCGGAACATCGGCGCGCGATGAAGGAGCTGCCGAACACCGCCGTCCTGATCGCCCTCCTGATCGACGGGTTCCTCGACGAGGAACATGGCGGGACCGTCGGGGAGCGGGGCGGCGGGCGGCTCTCGTTCCGCTACGACCGCGGGCCCGCCCTGGCCGAGGCGATGCGCGAAGCCATGAAGACGATGGCCCGCATCCATCTCGCGGCGGGGGCGCGCGAGGTCGTCACGTTCCACGAGCCTCCGCTTCGCCTCCGGACGGAACGGGACGTGGCGCGGATCGACGAGGCCTCGGTCGCGCCGAACCGCTGCGGCGTCTTCACCGCGCACCAGATGGGGGGAGCGCCGATGGGGGAGGATCCCGGGATCGCGGTCGTCGACTCGCGCCTGAAGCACCACTTCTTCGACAATCTCTACGTGATGGACGGCTCGGTCTTCCCGACGTCGCTCGGCGTCAATCCGCAGATTTCGATCCTGGGGCTGTCCAGCCTCGCGGCTTCCGCTCTCGCGAAGGCGGGCTGAGCCGGGGCTCAGTCCGAGACCAGGAGCTTGACGAGGTCGAGCGCGGAAACGATTCCTGCGACCTTGCCGTCGCGCGTCACGAACAGGCGATGGACGTGCCCGGAGACCATCTCTCTCGCGATCTCGGAGACCGGCGTGCCCGCCCCGACCGAGAGCACCGCCGGCGTCATGATGTCGCGGACGAGGAGATCGTCGTTCTCGATGTGGAGGTTCTTCATCTCCTCGACGTCGATCTGGTCCCCGAACTCGCGCATCGAGAACCGGGGGTCGGAATGGTCGATCGTGAAGTCCATCTCGTGGCGGCGGCTCTTCTCGGCGACGTCGGTCGCCGAAACGACGCCGATCAGCTGGTCGTCGTCGTCGACGACGGGAACGCCGGTGATCTCGTTCTCCGCGAGGAACTCGGCGAGCTCGCGCACGCCAAGGTCCTGATGCACGCTCATCACGTCCTTCGTCATCAGGTCGGCGGCGGTGAATTTGTCGATGTCGGCCTTGACCGGAGTCATGGGGTCACCTCGCCGCCATATTCCACCGATCGGGCCGCCCGCGAATGATTCAAATGGAGGAATCGGGCCGGCCGCTCGCGGCCGCCGGCAGTTCCGGGTCGCCCGGTCCCCGGGTCTCGAGTCGGGATAGGGTTGCCGATTTCCGACCCGACCGCGATCCGGCGCGTCACGCCGCATCGTGAAAGATGATCGCGAGCGCGAATCGCTCGCCGGCGCGAACGCGGCTCGCGCCGTGACGGACGGTGGCCCGGTACCAGCCGCGCGTGCCTCGGACCGGACGAAACCGGTTCGGGAAGACGACGAGCTCGCCCCGGGCGGGCACGATGGCGGTTCCGACGGACTGGGCGCGGGGGCGCTGTTCGACGAGCAGGAACTCTCCTCCGGCATAGTCGGTTCCCGGCCGGGAAAGCGGGATCATCGCCTGCAGCGGAAAGGCTTTCTCGCCGTAGAGGTCCTGGTGAAGACGGTTGTAGCCGCCGGCCTGGTATCGGAGCATGAGCGGCGTGGGTTTGGTCTGGCCCGCCGCCGCGCACTCGGCGAGAAACATGGCGAGCCGCGGCGGGAACCGACGTTCCTCGCCGAACGCTTCCATCCAGGCGTTGGCGATCGGCGAGAGGCGGAGATAGAGCTCTTCTCGAAGTCGCTCGACGATCTTCGGGAGCGGCCGCTTGAAATACTTGTACTCGCCCTCCCCGAAACGGTGACGGGCCATGTCGATCCGGCTCCGGAAGAGCCGTTCTCGTTCGTAGAGCGCGGCGAGCTGGGCGCATTCGCGGGGGGAGAGGATCGGGGCGCCGCTCCGAGCGTGGCCCTCGGAATCGAGGGCGCGGGCGAGAGCCCTCCAGTCGAGAGCGGCGAGCCGGGAGCGGATCGAACGATCGGCGGCGGCTCCGGTCGGCGACATGGGCGAATCTTCTCACTCGAAAGGGGCCGCTTTCGGCGGGATTCGGACTCCATCGCCGGGACCGGTAAACTTCCCGGCGTGGCGGTCTCTCCCGAAACCGTGCGGCGGCATCTCGCCTATACCGAATGGGCGACGGCCCGTCTCCTCGGCGCGGCGCGGGAGCTCCCGCCGCAGGATCTCCTTCGCGACTTCGGCACCGCCGACAAGAGCGTTCTCGGCACTCTCACGCATCTCTTCGGAGCGGACCGCGTCTGGCTCGCGCGGCTCCAGGGAGGCGCGCAGGAATGGCCGCGCGAGTACGCCCTCGAGGATCTCGCGGCGGACTGGGGAGTCGTGTATGCGCGCTGGCAGGCCTGGGCGGCCGGGTCGACCGAGGAAAGCCTCGCCGAGCGAATCTCCTACCGCGACATGAAGGGCAACCCGTGGATCACTCCCGTCTGGCAGATCGTGCTCCACGTCGTCAATCACGGGACGCATCACCGGGGACAGGTCGCCGGCTTCCTCCGCGCGATGGGAAGGACGCCGCCGCCCCTCGATCTGATCGCGTTCTATCGCGAGCTCGACGGCGCGGCCGCCCGCCCCGCGGGATCGTGAAAAGGAACCGCCCCCTCCGGAGAGGGGGCGGCGAGGAGAGCGACCCGAAGAAGGGTCGGTCAGTGTCCCGGTGTCATCATCGGGCAGTCGTCGGGCATGCCGTGCGGGCCCATCGCATGCATCCCTTCGCCGCAGCATCCCGGCATCCCGCCGGTCCTGCCGTGCATCATCGGGTGGCCTTCGCCCATTCCGCCGCCGCAGCACGCCATTCCGCCCATTCCCGGCATGCCGGGCATTCCGCCCATCATCTGCTCGTGGAAAGCGACGAGACGATCGAGCGCGGTCTCGAGCGCCGCGACCTTCTTTTCGCCGCGGGCTTTCTTCGCTTCGTCGACCGAGGCGCGGATTTCCTTCCACGCGGCGGCCGTCTTGTCGGCCATCGCCTTGCGGGAATCCATCATCTTCTGACGTTGCGCCGCCATCTCCTGGCAATGCTTCGCGCAGGCATCGGCGTCGAATCCGCGAGGCGGGGCGGGCTTGTCCTCCGCCGCGGCGGCCGCGGCGACGACGAGCGCCGCGGCGATGGAAAAGATTCTCAGTCGAGTCATCTTGGGTTCCTCCCTTCGAACCGCCGCCAATGTAATCCGCGGCGAGGGGGGCGTTCGTGATCCAAGTGAATCAGGGAAGGCTCTGCCGACGGCCGCCCTTCGGCAGCCGGGAGTGGCATTCCGTCCGCCGGGCCTTTATCGTTCCGGTGTCGGCCGTACCGCGACGAAAGGAGCTGCCGTGAACGACTCGTCCAATGCCGGCCCCCGTCCTGCGGGGGAACTTCCTCCGCGGCGGGCGAACCGCAGCGGGGCGGCGACCGGGATCCTCCTGATCGTCGTCGGAGCGGCTCTCCTCCTCGCGCAGCTGCGAATGCTCTCCCTCGCGCCGCTCGGGCACTGGTGGCCCGTGCTGCTGATCGGGTTCGGCATGCTTCGTCTCTTCGGCGGGCCGCGCCAGCGCTGGAGCGGGTACTGGATCCTGGTCACCGGAATCTACGGGGCGATCGGCGAATGGGGGCCGTTCGGCCTGACATGGGCCGACGCCTGGCCGATCTTCATCATCGCCGCGGGAGTCGGGATCCTCGGCCGAAGCGGTCCGCGGCCGTGGTTCACTCCGGACACGCCCCGCCGGCCGAACTGACTCTCCGGCGGCGGCCGACGCCCGCCGTCAATCCGCGGCGGCCGTGCGACGGGCCGGCGCCTCTCTCTCCGCGGGCGCCCGCCGCGAACTCCCGTAGAGGAGAATCAGCGACACGGCGCCCACGACCGCGAGCGCCGCGAGCGCGACGCGGAGGGTGAGGACCTCGCCTCCGAGAACGATGCCGAGGATCACCGCGACGATGGGATTGACGAACGCGTACGTCGAGACGCGGTCGGGCGCGACGACCTTCAGCAGCCAGACGTAAGCCGAGAACCCGACGACCGACCCGAACACGATCAGATAGCCGAGCGCCCCGAGGGACCGGGCCGAGAGGGCGCGAAGATGGAGCGCCGATCCTTCGCCCCCGGCGAGTCCCGCGATCCAGAGGGCGGCGCCCCCCGCGAGCGCCTCCATCGCCGTCGCGAGAAGCGTCTCCTTCGGAAGCGGCGCCCGGCGGCTCCAGAGCGACCCGATCGACCAGGAGAGCGCCGCGACGACGAGCGCGCCGGCCGGAACGAGAGGGACCGCGTCGCCGCTTCGATGGGGAAGGACGAGGATCGCGATGCCGCCGAGTCCGAGGACGAGGCCGGCGAAGACCGGGAAAGCCGGGCGGCGCCGCTCTCCGGCCGCCGAGAGGGCGACCATCCAGAGCGGAACCGACGCGACGATCAGCGCCGCCGGTCCCGACGCCATGCGCGTCTCGGCCCACGAGACCAGACCGTTTCCGCCGAGCAGGAGGAGCGCGCCGATCGCCGCCGCCGCCTTCCAGTGCCGTGCCGTCGGTCGCGGCGCCCCTTTACGGCGGGCGAACGCGTACAGGATCGCTCCCGCCGCGAGGTGCCGCGTTCCGGCCATGAGAAACGGCGGGATCGTCGCGACCGCGAAGCGGATCGCGAGGTAAGTGGAACCCCAGACGAAATAGACGGCCGCGAATGCGGCGACGACGGCGGATCGGGAGGGATGCTTCATCGGCTCCGAGTCTCTCCTCACCGCGGAAGATTTTCCCGCCGGAAACGGACGTCGAAAGGGCCACTTTCGCGGATGGCGCGAGACCGGTCAGGCCGATCTCCGGCGAGGAGGAGGTTTCCTCCTCTGATTCCGGCGGCGCGGTCGTCGCGCCGCCGCCGTGTCCGAATCGGCCGCGGCGGTTGCTCGGCCGTCGCGGCGCAAATGCTCGGCGAGCGCGTCGAGCCGGCGCTCCCAGAAGTGCCGGTATTCCTCGAGCCACGCCGACGCATCGCGCATCGGCTCCGGCTCGAGCGCGCACCAGTGGGCGCGTCCCTCCTTGCGCGTCCGCACGAGGCCGGCCTGCTCGAGCACCCGCACGTGTTTCGAGACGGCCGGCAGAGAAACGGGAAAGGGACGGGCGAGCTCCGAGATCGTCGCGTCGCCGAGCGAAAGACGGGCGAGGATCGCCCGCCGCGTGGCGTCGGCGAGGGCGGAAAAGGCCGCGTCGAGGTTTCGGATTTTATTAACCATATGGTTTAGTGTTCTCGCGGCGCGAGGCCCTGTCAAGCGGGTTCCTCGAAACCGTTGCTCAAATCGGAAACGGTTTTGCCCTCGTTCCAAACGAGATCCTCCAATGTCATATTTATGCTTTACCTTCAATAACTTACGCTGAATTTTTCATTGAAAACACGGGTGGGCGTTGGTTACGCTGGCCGTCATTCGGAACATCGTTTTCCCTCGTTTTTCCAGAATCTCTTTTTCAGAAGGAGGAAGGATGATCACGCGCAAATGGCTCGCGTTCGGCATCTCCGCGGCTGCCGTCTTCGCGCTCGGCGGAACGCGGCCGTCGGCGGCCCAGGGCTCCGACGACACGAGCTACAAGAACTCCGTCGGGCCCCAGACGCCCGACACGAACGATCCGGACGGCGACTCCGCGGAGAACCCGCGCGGCCGGTCGGAGTGGAGGGACAGCCGGGTCAACGGCCCCCTCCCATCCTCGTTCAGCCGGGACTTCGTCTCCGCCGGAAAGGCCGCCCGAGCGGCGCATCGCGGATCGCTCCCGAGCGGCGGAACCGGCACGTGGGTCTCGCTCGGACCCACGAACGCGAATCAGTTCCAGAACGGCGTGACCAAACCCGCGGTCGACAGCGGCCGGCTCCGCAACATCCTTCCCGATCCCCGCAACGGCGACGTCGTCTACGTCCTGTCGTCGTCGGGCGGGCTCTGGAAGACGACGAACTTCACCGCGAACAAGCCGACGTGGTCTCCGAGAGCGGACTTTCTCTTCGCCGAATCCGGCGGCAGCGCCGCCTTCGGCCGGACGCCGGACGTCCTCTATCTCGGATCGGGCGATCCGTTCGAGCAGGGCGTCGGGGGTTTCGTCTACAAGTCGGTCGACGGGGCCGCCACCTGGAACGACGGCGTCTGGCTGCCGGGAGTGACGACGATCCACGACATCAAGGTGGACACGTCCCAGGGTTCGACGACCGCGGACGACATCGTGCTCGTCGCGACCGACGCGGGGCTCTTCCGCTCGGCCGACGGGGGCGCGACGTTCGCCCTCGCCTCCGACATCAACGCGTTTCCTCCCTTCACCACGGAAGTCTGGAGCCTGGCGCCGACGAGCGCGGGCTGGATCGCATCCTCCGCGGTCTGGATCACGTGCCCCAACTGCCTCGAGTTCACCGTGATGTACGTGTCGGCGGATCACGGGGCCAGCTGGTCGTTCATCCCCGACGCGGGCACGACCCCGATCTCCGATTTCTCGGCCGGCCGGGCGACGCTCGCCGCGAATCCGGGATCGAACGTCGTATACGCCGAAGTCGCCAACAACGACGGCAGCGATCAGGTCGACATCTACAAGTCGACCGACGGCGGTCTCGACTGGGCGGCGCTCGGCGTGAACGCGAAGACCCCGACGAATCCGAACGTCTTCAACCCCGACGTGAACCTGATGCACGGGCAGGCCTGGTACAACCAGATGATCGTGACGGATCCCGCCGATACGACGGGGAACACCGTCTACGCCGGCGGCAACTACAGCTCGGCGGTTTCCCGCGACGGCGGGAACACCTGGACGCTCCTCTCGAGCTGGCTCGGCCAGTACTCGAACAAGCCTCCGGGCCCGCACAACCAGCCGGCGGATCCGATCGTCCTCCCGTACGTGCACGCGGACTTCCACGCCGCCGCGATCTCGGTGATCGGAGGGAAGAAGACGATCTTCTTCGGAAGCGACGGCGGCATCTTCTATTCGACCGACGAGGGAAAGTCGTTCCAGAACAACGCGAACGAGGGGCTCGTCACGCACCTCATCTACGCGCTCGCCTCCGGTACGAAAGACTCCGACAACGTGCTCATCGGACTCCAGGACAACGGCACCCGCTATCGGGTGTCCTCGTCGACGACTTACCGCGGGTCGATCGGCGGCGACGGCTTCGGCGTGGGATGGAGCCAGGCGAACAACGACTTCACGTTCGGAAGCTACACGTTCCTGAAGATCTTCCGCTCGACGAACAATCCCCCGAATCAGCAGACGAAGTTCGTCAACCTCCGGGCGAGCACGAACCTCGGCGACTACGCCGGAGACTCCAACTTCGTGACGCCGTTCGCGACGCCGACGGCCTCCGCGGACCCGACCGGCGCCCGCTTTTATACCTACACGAACCATTACGTCCTCGGAACCGCAGACGGCGGGAACACCTGGAACGAGGTGTGGAAGTCCAGCGACGGATCGATCATCCGGCCCGACAGTTTCGCGGTCGGGCTGGAGGCGCACGACCTCAACGACGTTGCCGCGATCGGAAACGCGGGACTCATCCGGTACACGACGGACGGCGGCGCCACATGGACGTCGAAGAACGTGATCACCCTCCTCCCCGGCTGGCAGGGGTTTAACTCGACGATCACGATCTCGAAGAACCCGGGCGATCCGACGCATCCGATCCTGTACGTCGGGTCGGAGAACACCGCGCTCGGCTCGATGCACATCGCCAAGAGCGTCGACGGCGGGAGCACCTGGACCGACGTCACGCAGTGGGCGGCGTTCCCGGTCAACAAGCTCCTCGTCGATCCGGACGACGCGAACGTCGTGTACGCCTCGACGTGGCTCGGGGTGCTCTACACGACCGACGGGGGGGCGAGCTGGGACTTCCTCGGGCCCAACCTTCCGCTCGTCGAAGCGACCGACCTCTATCTCTCCCCGGACGGATCGTTCCTTCGGGCGGCGACGTACGGCCGCGGCGTCTGGCAGATCACCCTCAAGTAGAGCCTCCTCTCGACCGCGATGGGGGCCGCCCGGCGAGGGCGGCCCCTTTTTCCTGTCCTAAGATTGACGCCGGAAGGAGAGAGCCATGTCCGTCAAACCGATTCCCGAGGGCTACCACGCGCTGACGCCGTATCTGATCGTCGACGGGGCCGCCGCCGCGATCGACTTCTACGTCAAGGCGTTCGGAGCGGTCGAACTGATGCGCATGCCGGCGCCCAACGGCCGGATCGGGCACGCGGAGGTCCGGATCGGCGATTCGCATCTGATGCTCGCCGACGAGGACCCGGCGATGGGATATCGCGGCCCGAAGTCCGGCGGGGGCAACGCGATCAGCCTTCTGCTGTACGTCGCGGACTGCGACGCGGTGATCAGCCGGGCGGTCGCGGCCGGCGCGACGCTGACGCGGCCCCCCGCGGACCAGTTCTACGGCGACCGGTCCGGAGGGGTCACCGATCCGTTCGGGCACTCCTGGTACGTGTCGACGCACGTCCGCGACGTCTCCGACGAGGAGATGAGGCGGGTCGTGGACGAGAAGATCCGGACAGCCGGGAAGAAATAGGCGGGCGGCGGAAGGTCAGGCCGCCGTTCCTTCCCGCTGCCGGACGACGAGCGTCCGGACGCTCTCGACGATCGCCGTAGGCTGCGGCACGAACGCCTGCTCGAGAGCCCAGCTCGACGGCGCCGGCGCGTCCGGTCCCGTGATCCGCACGACGGGCGCGCGCAGCCGGTCGAACGCCTTCTCCGCCGCCGTCGCGGCCACTTCGGCGCCGACGCCGCACGTGCGGCTCGCCTCGTGGACGACGACGAGCCGTCCGGTCCGCCGGACCGATTCGAGAACGGTCTCCTCGTCCCACGGCTTGACGGAGCGGAGGTCGATGACCTCGGCGGATATCCCCTCGGCGGCAAGGGTGTCGGCCGCGGCCGCGCACGCCGGAACCATCTTCGCGTAGGCGACGAGCGTCACGTCCGTGCCCCGCCGGCACACCGCGGCTTTGCCGATCGGCACGACGTGTTCCCCTTCCGGGACGTCGCCCTCCGCGTGGAGGAGCGGCATGTCGGCGAAGAACATCACCGGGTTCTCGTCGCGGATCGCCGACTTCATCAGTCCCTTGAAGTCGGCCGGCGTCGAGGGCATCACGACCTTGATTCCGGGGGTATGGGCGAACCACGCCTCGATGTTCTGGTTGTGCTGGGCCCCGACCGTCCAGCCGCACCCCGTCATCGCCATCGCCACGAGCGGAAAGGAGAACTGGCCCCCCGAAACGTACCGGAGCTTTCCGGCGCTGTTGACGAGCTCCTCCATCGAGAAGCAGATGAACGGAGCGAAGAGGAGGTCGATCACCGGGCGGAGCCCGGTTGCGGCGGCGCCGGCGGCGGTGCCCGCGATGATTCCCTCCGCGAGCGGGGTGTTCCGCACGCGGGCGCCTCCGAACTCGGCGACGAGTTCGCGGCGCTTCGTCGCGACGCCTTCGCCGAACATGACGACCCGGGGATCGCGCCGCATCTCCTCGGCGATCGCTTCTCCCATGGCCTGCATCGCGCTCATTCTGGGCATGGCTTCTCCTTCGCGCCGGTTCAGGCGTAGACGTCCGTCGTGACTTCCTCGGGGGCGGGGAAGGGCGACGAGGCGGCGAACTGCGCCGCGGCGTCGATCCGCGCCCGCGCGTCCCGCTCCATCGCCTCGAAATCGGCATCCGCGAGCTCGCCGGCCGCGCGAAGGCGCGCCCGGAGCGCCGGAATCGGATCGCGCGCCTTCCACGACGCGAGCTCGCCGGGGTCCACGTAAGACTGGTCGTCCGGCTCGAAATGGCCGCGCAGGCGGTACGTGTAGGTCTCGAGCAGGAAGGGACGCTTCGTGCGGCGAATCGACTCGATCGCCTCCGCCGCCGCCGCGTGCACCGCCTCGACGTCGTTGCCGTCGACCGTGCGTCCTTCGATCCCGTACGCCGACGCGCGGTCGGCGATGTGGTCGATCCGCATCGTCTCCCTGCGAGGCACGTAGGCCTGCCACTGGTTGTTCTCGCAGACGTAGAGGATCGGGAGATTCCAGACGGCCGCGAGATTGACGGACTCGTGGAAGATCCCTTCGCAGGCCGCGCCGTCGCCGAAGAAACAGGCCACGATCGCGTCCTCTCCGAGCAGGGTGAGCGACAGCGCGACGCCGGTCGCGAGCGAAAGCTCGCCGCCCACGATCGTCGACGTCAGGATCACGCCGAGATCCTTGACGGAGATGTGAAGCGTTCCGCTCTTCCCTTTGCAGTAGCCGGTCGCGCGCCCGGCGATCTCGGCCATCATCCGGCCCGGATCGGCCCCTCGCGCGAGGAGATGGCCGGCGCTCCGATGGTTCGTCAGGATCCGGTCCTTCGGGCCGAGCGCCGAGACGACGCCCACGGCCGAAGCCTCCTGGCCGACCGACGTGCAGGTCCCCGCCGCCTTGCCCTCGGACTGGAGCGCGACGTTCTTCTCCTCGAAGGCGCGGATCAGGAGCATCCGCTCGAGCATCGATCTTCGCGGGTCGTGGTCGGTCATTTCTCCTCCGGGGCGCGAATCTATCAGGACCGAGGGTCGCCGGGGGCGTCGCCGCGGCCTTCGCGGCGGTCGAGCCGGCGCTTGAGCGGCAGCAGGGCCCGAAGCGTCAGAAAATTCAGGATCGCGAGGACGAAAGCGATGTCGAGACGGCCGAACGCGACCGCCGCGCCGACGGCTCCCATCGACCAGACGCTCGCCGCCGCCGCCGTGCCGCTCACCGTCGCGCCTTCGCGGAGGATCGCACCGCCGCCGACGAATCCGATCCCGGTCATCAGCCCCTGGAGGGCGCGAAGGTCGCCGGTTCCCGGGGCGCCCTGCACCGCGACCAGCATGTAGCCGCAGCTCGCGACGGCGACGATCGGGAACGTCCGGATGCCCAGGATCCCTCCTTCCCGTTCCCCCTGCCAGCCGGCGGGGAGCGCGAAGACGTAGGACAGGGCCATCTTTCCGGCGGTTTCCATCACGTTGGAAGTTCCGAGGTCCATGACGGCCATGGCGTCTCCTCCTCGCGACTTCCCGATCATAGCCGTTGATCCGACTGCATCTGGCGCCCCGCGCCGCGGCGCGGGACGATTCTTCCGGAGGCCCGCCGATGTCTTCAGCCGCGGTCCCGCGATCGAAGCCGCCCGGCGAAAGACCTTCGTTTCGCCGCGGCCTGTGGCGGCTCGCCGATCCGAAGATCTCTCTCGCGTCGATGGCGGGGATGTTCCTGGGGGCGGCGGCCGCGGCGCGCGGCGGCGCGCTCTCGCCGGCGTGGCTCGCGCTCACGGTCGCCGGAATCTTCGCGATCGAGGTCGCCAAGAACGCGTCGGGGGAAATCTTCGATTTCGATTCGGGGACCGATCTCGCCGTCGCTCCCGAAGAGCGGACGCCGTTCTCGGGGGGGAAGCGCGTGCTCGTGGACGGGCTCCTCACGCGGAGCCAGACGAAAGGGATCGCCTGGGCCGGGTACGCGCTCGGCGCGGCCGCCGGGATCGCGATCGCCTTCTTTCGCGAGCCGGCGGCGCTCGCCTTCGGCGCCGCGGGGGTCGCGCTCGCCTTCTTCTACCACGCTCCTCCCGCGCGGCTTTCGTACCGGGGGTGGGGGGAGGCGGCCGTCGCGATCGTCTACGGTCCGCTGATCGTGCTGGGGACGGAGACGGTCCAGCGCGGCCGCCCGTCGGCTCTCGCCCTGCTCGCCTCGATCCCGCTCGGCCTCATGATCGGCGCGTTCCTCTGGGTCAACGAGATCCCGGACCGCCGCGCGGACGCTTCCGCGGGGAAGCGGACGCTGGTCGTCCGCCTCGGGCCGAAGCGCGCCGCGGCGTCGTACGCCGGCATCGTGGCTGCGGCTTTCCTTCTCCAGGCGATCCTTCCCTGGGCGGCTCGCGCGCCGGGCGCGGCGCTCGGGATGCTCGCGCTTCCTCCCGCCGTCGCCGCCGCCCTTCTCCTCGACCGGGGGCGCGCCGGGACCGGGCGGATCGCCTCGGCGCAGGCTTTGACTCTCGTGTCGTTCCTGATCCTCGCCGTGGCCGGCGGGATCGGCCTCGCCGTCGTCTGACGGGGACGGCGTCCGGGCCTAAGCCAGCGATTTCGCGAAGAACGACGAAAGCGCCGCGGCGACGGCATCGGGATTCTCCATCGGGGAGAGATGTCCGGCGCCGGGAACCGTGACGAGCTCCGCTCCGGGAATGCCTCGCGCGATCGACTCCGCCCGCTCGACGGGCGTGATCGCATCCTCGGAACCGACGAGAACCAGCGCGGGAACCGCGATGGTTCCGAGCGACGGGAGGGAATCGGCGCGATCGCGCATCGCGAGGAGGTCGTTCTCGATCGAGTTCGGGTTCTGCCGCCGGACGATCGCGCGGACGCGGGCGACGAGATCCGGGCGGCTCCGCGCGCCGGCCGAGAGGAGCTTCGGGATCATCCCGTCGGACACCGCCGACGGTCCCATTTCGCGCGCGGTGAAGATGGCCCGATTGCGCGCCTGCCGCCCCGCCCCGTCGTCCGCCCCGCCCTGGGTGTCGACGAACGCGGCGGCCGCGACGACTTCGGGTCGCGCGCGGAGGAGCTCGAAAAGCACGTATCCGCCCATCGAGAACCCCGCGATCCCCACTTTCCCGCCGGCCGCGTCCGCGACGGCCGCGATCCAGCCGGCGTACTCCGCCATCGAAGGCTGCGGCGGATGGGGGGTGTCGCGCCGCGACGGGAGATCCGGCCGCAGGACGCGGAACTTCGGGGCGAGCCTTCGCGAAACGTCCGACCACATGTCGCCGTCGAGCGGATAGCCGTGGACGAGGACGACGGCCGGTCCGGATCCTTCTTCGCGCACTTCCACGTTGCGGAACTGGTATTTCACGCGCATCGGTGAACCTCGATCAGCGGGAATCCGACGAATCGGGCGGCGGAGGGTGGGGGGGCGGGGGAGAAGCGTGCTTCTTCGCCCGATGAGCGGATTTCTTCGGCGGCGCGGGCGACTTCTCGGGCGGCGACGCCTTTTCCGCGGAGGGCTTGCCGGCGACGTCCGCGTCGATCCCGCGCTCGGCGCGTTGTTCGCGGGCGATCGCGCCGAGCTGCTTCGTGTCGGTGCGGTCGAGCTTCTTCTTCTCCTCGACCGGGACCACGGTTTCCTCGCGCGCGACCTCCGACTGCTTGACCGTCAGGAAGCGTCCGTCTTTCGTGGTGAAACTCACCATTCCGCTGCGGTGTTTCGGGGGCTGCGGGACGTCGTAGCGCTCTCCCGATTTCATCGTCAGGATCACTTCGGCGGAGAGGGGAGCGGCGAGAAAGAGAAGAACGACGGCCCGGCCCGGGAACCTCATCCGGCGATTCTACGACGATCCGCCCCCGCCCGCGACACTTCGCGGACGATCTTCTTGGTGAGGGACGGCGCCGCCGACCTCTCGATCTGACCGGCGGTCATCCACCGGTCGCCCGGCGCGGCCGACGCGCGGCGCGCGCGGTAGACCTCCACGCGGACCCGCCGGCCCGCGATCGGCTGCTCGACGATCTCGCGGGGACGCGAGGCGGCGCCGGGAAACCCTCGACGGAACCGCGCGCGCGCGACCGCGAGAGAGTCGGCCTCTTCGCCCGGGAGCTCCCACATTCCGGCCAGGAACCCGGAAGTCCGTCGGCGGACGAGAAATTTCCCTTCGGGCGACACGACGGCCGCGACGCAGCGAAAGAACGGGCGCGCGGCGGGCCGCTGCGGGCGAATCGGGAACGCGTCGACCGAGCCGCGGCGGAACGCGGCGCAATGCGCGCTCAGCGGGCAGGAAGGGCAATCCGGCCGTCTCGGCCGGCAGATCGTCTGGCCGAGGTCGAAGATCGCGGCGACCGAATCTCCGGGACGGCGCGCGGAGACGACGTCGCCAACCCGGCTCTCCGGTTCCGCCGTCGCGAAGAGCCGCGAGACGACCCGGCGGACGTTCGCCTCCATCGGGAGGGTCGGACGCCCGAACGCGATCGCCGCGACGGCTCGCGACATGTACTCTCCCATTCCGGGCAACGCGCGAAGAGCTTCGACGTCGTCGGGAAGCTTGCCGCCGTGCCGTTCCACGACCAGCCTTGCCGCGCGATGGAGATTGCGGGCGCGCGCGTAGTACCCGAGCCCGGACCAGGCGGCGAGGACGGCGTCGGGACGCGCGCGGGCGAGCGCCTCGACCGTCGGGAACCTCCGCAGGAACTCCGCGTAACGCGGGAGCGCCGCCTGCACGGTCGTCTGCTGGAGCATGACCTCCGACACCCAGATCGCGTACGGATCGCGCGTTCCCCGCCACGGGAGCTCGCGCTTCTCGCGGTCGAACCAGGCGAGGAGCTTCGAACGAAGACGATCGCCGCCGGACATCGGGCGGCGATCGTAGCAAAGCCCCTCGCGGGCCGGTGACCGACCG
>DASTIQ010000194.1 GCA_035717485.1 Thermoanaerobaculia bacterium
GCGCTCGTTCTCGCCAGCCTTCCCCGCGGCGTGCCCGCGAGGAGGTCTTCCCCGCGAATCGTCTCCGCCGCGTCGCCGACGCTCCCTCCGCGCATCGCCGCCCCGACGGCGCCCCGGGTCGCCCCGCCGGCGCCCCCGCCGCGCGCGCTGACCCCCGTCTCGCTGCCGTCTCTGCGAGTCCGGAACGCTCCTCGCGCCGCGGACCCCTTCCCGGCGATCTCCCCGCCCGGCGGCGCCAAGGCGATCCTCGTCTCCTTCGACGCGGGCTCGTCGGACCGCGGCGCCGCGGAGATCCTCGACGCGCTGCGCGGCCGCTCGATTCGCACGACGATTTTCCTGACGGGACAGTTCATCCGCCGGTATCCCGGGCTCACGCGGCGGATCGCCGAGGACGGGCACGAGGTCGGCAACCACACCTGGGACCACCCGCATCTGACGACCTACGCCTCCGACGGGCGCCAGAGCACGCGCGCCGGCGTGACGGAAGAAATGCTGCGCGACGAGCTCCAGCGGACGGCCGCCCTGTACCGCGAAACGACCGGACGCGACATGGCGCCGCTGTGGCGGGCTCCGTTCGGCGAGGAGAACGCGGAGATCCGGGGCTGGGCGCTCGCCGCCGGTTTCGCGCACGTCTCGTGGACGCACGGCGACGGCCGCAACCTCGACGCCCTCGACTGGGTGAGCGACCCGGAGTCGCCGCGCTATCGCTCGTCCGAAAGGGTGATCTCGCGGCTCCTCGCGTCCGCCCGGCCGGGCAACATCATCCTGATGCACCTCGGGAGCGACCGCGAGGATCCCGTCGCGGATCATCTTCCGCGGCTTCTCGACACCCTCGCGTCGGAAGGCTACCGTTTCTCGACCGCTTCCGAGCTGATCGCCTCCGGAAAAGCGTCGCATTGACGCTCCCCCGCCTCGAATTCGGAACCGACGGGTGGCGCGGCGTCATCGCCGAGGACGCGACGTTCGAGACGTTCCGGCGTCTCGCGCGGGCGGCCGTTTCCGCGTATCGGGACGGCCTCTTCGGACCGGGCGACGCGGCGACGGTCGTCCTCGGGCACGATCCCCGGTTCTTCTCGGAGGAATTCTCCGAGGCCGTGGCCGGGGTCTTCGCCGAAGGCGGCGTGTCGGTGGTGCGCACCGACCGGCCGATCCCGACGCCGGCCGTCTCCTGGGAACTCCGCCGGCGGGGAGCGTCGGGCGGGGTGGCCATCACGGCGAGCCACAACCCGGCGCGCTACAACGGCTTCAAGCTCAAGGCTTCGTTCGGCGGGAGCGCGCCTCCCGAGCTCTACGCGGAGGTCGAACGGCGAATCGATCGGCCCTTCCGCCCGTTCCGGACCTCCGGGCGCATCGCCGCCGCCGACATCGAGACGGGCTACCGGCACGCTCTCGGCGAGCGCGTCGATCTTCGCGCGATCCGGGAGGCGGGGTTCCGCGTCCTGGCCGACGCGATGCACGGCGCCGCCGGGGACGGGCTCGGCCGCATCGTCGGCCGCGGCGCCACCCGGATCGAGAGCTTCCGCGCGAATCGCGACGTGAATTTCGGCGGCGGCCATCCCGAGCCGATCGCGGCGAACCTCGGAGCGGCCGCCGCGCGCGTCCCGGGGGCGTTCGATCTCGCGGTGGCGACCGACGGGGACGCGGACCGGCTGGGCGTCCTCGACTCCGCGGGCCGTTTCGTGTCCGCGCACCGGATCCTGGCCCTCCTCGTGCTCCACGCGTTCCGCGGGCGCGGCGCCGCCGGCGGGATCGCGAAGACCTTCTCGACCTCGCTCCTGATCGATCGCATCGGGCAGGCGCTCGGCGTTCCCGTCTACGAAACCGAGATCGGGTTCAAGCACGTCGCCGACCTGATGATCTCCGGGAAGGTGGCGGTCGGGGGCGAGGAGAGCGGCGGCTACGGGTTCGCCTTCCATCTTCCCGAGCGGGACGGAACGCTCGCGGCCCTGCTGCTGCTCGAGAGCCTGGCCCGCACGGGACGGTCGCTCGACCGCGCGCTCGCGGACCTCGACGCGGAATTCGGGCGCTTCGAATACGGCCGCCGGGACCTCTATCGTCCCGTCGACCGCATCCGCCGGTTCCTCGCGCGCGTCGCCGAGCATCCGCCGCGCACGGTGGCGGGAGAGCGCGTGACCGGCTGCCGCGAGAAGGACGGCGTCAAGCTCCTCTTCGGCGGGCGCGGGTGGCTCCTCATGCGCCTTTCCGGGACCGAGCCGATGATCCGGCTATACTGTGAGCATGAGGACCGGCGGCTCTGCGAGGCGATTCTCGGCCGCGCGGAGGAGCGCCTGAACCGGTTTTCGTGAGACGCCTCCTCGGTTCCCGCGCGGTTCACGTCCTCCTCCTCTCGCTCGCGGTCGCGGCGGCGCTCGGCGCGCTCGCCGGGTACGCGGGCGCGCATCTGATCCGCATCCCCCGCGTCGAAGAACTGGCCACCTATCGGCCCGACATCATCACGGAGATCCGCGCCGCCGACGGCTCGACGATCGCGCGCTACGCCGTCGAACGGCGGATCCTCGTGCCCGCCTCGGCGATCCCGGTCGCCCTGAAGCGCGCGATCGTCGCGACCGAGGACAAGAACTTCTACCACCACGGCGGGATCGACCTCGTGCGGATCGTTTCCGCCGGAACGAAGGACTTTCTCCTCCACCGCTACGCCGAGGGAGCCTCGACGCTCACCCAGCAGCTCGCCCGCGCCGTCTTCCTGAATCCGCAGAAGAGCCTCGCCCGGAAGGTCAACGAGGCGCTGCTCGCCGTCGACATCGAGCGGCGCTTCTCGAAGGACCAGATCCTGACGCTGTACTGCAACCAGATCTACCTCGGGCACGGGAACTACGGGGTCGAAGCGGCGTCGCGCTACTACTTCGGCGTTCCCGCGGCGAAGGTGACGCTCGCGCAGGCGGCGCTGCTGGCGGGGCTGATCCAGCGGCCGGAGGAATTCTCGCCGTTTCGGAATCCCGAGAAGGCTCGGGCCCGCCGCGCCCACGTGCTGAAACGCATGGCCGACGAGCGGGCGATCACCGCGAAGCAGGCGGAGGCCGCCGCGGCCGAGCCCCTTCCGAAGTCTCCGGCGCAGGCGGAGTCCGTCGTGGCCCCCTACTTCTGCGAGGACATCCGGCAGTACCTCGAGAAGAACTACGGCGAGAAGGACCTCTACCGGCGCGGACTCCGCGTCGATTCGACGCTCGACCCGAAGCTGCAGGCGTTCTCCGAAGAAGCCCTGCGGTGGGGGCTCCGCCGGATCGAACGCTCGCACGGATGGCGCAAGGCGCGCAACGTCGTGGCGGAAGGGTTCTCCGACCCGGAGCGCTACGAGGACCCCTCCTGGTCGAAGTCGTCGCGCAACGACTCCGCCGAGATCGCCGTCGTTCTCTCGGTCGCGCGACGGCAGGCCGTCCTCAAGGTCGGCGGACGGCGGGAGACGGTGGCCCCGTCGGCCTTCGCGTGGACCGGCGGCTCCGCCTTTCCCGCGAATCTCCGCCGCGGCGACCTCGTCGCCCTCTCGACCGAGAAGAACGCGAAGGGAAAGCCCTCGGTCGTCGTGGATCCTCTTCCTCGCGCGCAGGGCGCCGTCCTCATTCTCGAGAACGCGACCGGGGCGGTCCGCGCGATGGTCGGCGGCTACGACTGGGACGAGTCGAAGTTCAACCGGGCCGTCCAGGCGCAGCGGCAGACGGGATCGTCGTTCAAGCCCTTCGTCTATCTGACCGCGCTCGAGAACGGGTACACGCCTTCCGACACGCTGTTCGACGGCCCCCTCTCGATCGTGATCGACCCCCGGCAACCGCCGTACCGGCCGCACAACTACCACAACGACTACTCGGGAATCGTGACCCTGCGGCGCGCGCTCGAACACTCGATCAACATCCCGGCGGTGAAGATGGCGAGGATGGTCGGGCTGAAGAACGTCGTCGAGACCGCGCACCGGTTCGGGATCAAGGAGCCGCTCCTCGCCTATCCTTCGATCGCGCTCGGCGCGTTCGAAACGACGCTCTGGGAGTTGACGACGGCCTACGAGACCTTCGCGAACGAAGGGCTCCAGATCGCGCCGTACACGGTCGCGCGGGTCTCCGATTCCGAAGGGGACGTGCTCGAAGAGAACCGCTCCGACGCGAAGGAGGTCGCATCGCCGCAGACCTGTTTCCAGCTCCTCTGGATGCTGAAGGGCGTCATGGAGCGCGGCACCGCCGTGCGGGCGCGGGAGCTGAATCTCGACAACATCGCGGGAAAGACGGGGACGACCAACGAGTTCACCGACGCATGGTTCATGGGCTTCACCCCGAAATACACGATCGGGGTCTGGACCGGCAACGACGAGAAACGCATTCCCCTCGGCCCGAAGATGGAAGGCGCGCGGGCGGCGCTCCCGATCTGGATGCGGATCGTCGCGGAGATGCGGGACGCGGGCTACGTGGACCCGCAGAAGAACTTCGAAGTGCCGCCGAACATTTCCTTCGAGCCGATCGACTACATGACGGGTCTCAAAGCGACGCCGACCACCCCGCACCCGATCCTCGAAGCGTACGCGGTCGGCTCGCAGCCGACGGAAGAGTGGACGCCTCGCTGGGAAGGACTGCTGTCGCTGCCCTGGTCGCTGCAGCAGAGCTTCTACAAGAGCGAAAAGGAAGCGACCGGGGACGCGGCGGAGCCGGGGGCTCCGGCTCCGGCCCCGACCCCGCCTCCCCCTCCCCGCAAATGAAGAGGGCGGCCATTTCGGCCGCCCGGAAGATCGAATCGGGTCCGGGTCGTCAGGAGGCGGCGGCCGCGGAGATCGTCGGCGCGCCCTGCACCTCGATCGTGATCGGGACGGTCACGTCGCGATGGAGCTTGACGTGGACCTGGTGCTCGCCGAGCCGCTTGATCGGCTCCTCGAGCTCGATCCGGCGGCGATCGACGGCGATTCCCTTCTCGGCGAGCTGGTCGGCGATCTCGCCGGCGGTCACGGAACCGTAGAGGACGTCTCCTTCGCCGGCCTTCTTCACCAGCGTCAGGCGGAGGCCGGCCATCTGCGCGGCGACCTTCTCGGCGACGCCCTTCTCGCGGAGGACCTTCTCGTCGTAGCGCTTCTTCTCTTCCTCGAGGCGCCGGACGTTGGCCGGATTGGCGAGGAACGCGAGCCCCTGGGGCAGGAGGAAGTTCCGTGCGTAGCCGTTCTTGACGTCGACGACGTCGCCCCGGCGGCCGAGGCCGCGGACTTCGTCGGTGAGGATGATCTTCATTCGTTTCTCCCGATCGCTTGTCGATCCGCCCTCTTGCGGAAATCGAAATACCAGTCGAAGAGCCCCAGGACCGCGGTGCCCGCGGAAAACGGGAACCACGACGCCATGCCGTACGTCGCCGCGCGGAGGACGCCCGTCCGGAACCAGCGCCGAGCGAAGTAGGCGATGATAGAGAGTCCGCCCAGAAAATACAAGACCAGGACCGGCGCGAGAACGTCCGCCGCGAGGCTTCGAACCGGCCCCCGGAAGAGGGCGGCCGCGGCCCCGGCGAGCACGAAAACGGCCGCGAGACCCGGGGGGAGTCGCAGCCGGGAGAACCCGCCCCCGTCGGGCCCCCGCAGCGCGAGGCGGCGCCCCAGGAAGAAGGCGACGGCGGCGATCCCGACCCAGAGCGCCGCGAGGAGCCCGGGCGCGTAACGGACGATCACCCGCCGGACGACCTCGGCCGAGGCCTGCCAGGTCTTCAGGGCTTCGGCGTCGGCGCCCGACTGCTTGAGCGATGCGATCGAGCTCGCGGTCATCTCGTCGAAGCGCGATTCGATCTCCCGATCCGCTCCCGGAGACACCGTCCAGAGGACGCCGCCGGCGGCCGCGCCCCAGATCGCCAGGCCCAGGAACACCGAAGACGCCGCGCGTTTGCGCGCGAGCCCGCCCGCGACGCCGCACACTCCCGCGGTCGCCAGCAGCGCGGCGGCCTGTCCGGCCGAATCGGCGGCGGACCGCGTCACGGCGAAGCCGATCGCCGCCGAGAGCACCGCGGCGCCTCCCGCGGCGCCGAGCGCGGCCAGGGTCCCCCTTCGCGCGCCGAGCCGGACGAGCGGAAGCGCCGCCCCGGGAATGAACACGATCCCGACGAGGGGGAGGAATCTCAGTCCCCAAAAGAAAAAGGCGGAGAGGGCGGCGGCAGCCGCCCCCTCCGCCAGAACCGGGTCCCGATCCATCAATCCGTCGCGTACGGGAGGAGAGCGATCGCCCGCGCGCGCTTGATCGCGGTCTGCAGCTTGCGCTGGTGGAGCGAGCACACCCCCGAGATGCGCCGGGGGAGGATCTTCCCGCGCTCCGGGATGAACCCCTGGAGCGTCTTGACGTCCTTCCAGTCCACGTACTCGATCTTCTCGACGCAGAACTTGCACGCCTTCCGGCGCCGGACGAAGAACTTCTTCCGGCCGCCCGCCTTCTTGTCCTTCTTGAAATCCCTTCGCATCGCTTTCCCCCTACGCTTCCGCCGGCTCGGCCGGCTCGGCGGCCGCCTCGGCGGGCGCCTTCTTCGGCTTCGCGGCGGCCTTCGCTTCGCGCTTCTTCCGGAGCTTCACCGAGCGCTTGAGCTCCTCGTCGGCGCGTACGGCGAGATGCCGCAGGACGTCGTCGGAGAGCCGGAGCTTGCGCTCGAGCTCGGCGACCGTCTCGGCCTTCGCCTCGAACTGCCAGTAGTAATAAACGCCTTCCCGGCGCTTCGCGATGGGATACGCGAGGCGGCGGCGCCCCCAGACTTCTTCGGTTTTCATCTGGGCGCCGTCGTCGTTCAAGATCTTCTTGAACCCGTCGACGAGCGCGGTGGCCTGGTCCGGAGCGACCTCCGGCGACAGCACCACGACGATGTCGTAAAGCCGCATGACTCCTCCTGGATCTCAAGATCCCGCAGGGCGGGACCGAGGAGATGAATGACGCCTCCGTTCATTCGGAGAGCGCGTTGAAACGGTTCATCGCCGCCTCGATTCCGTCCGTCGCCCACGTGCGGACGGCCTCGGCGGCGCGGTCGAGCGCCTCGTCGATCGCCGTCCTCTCCGATTTCGAGAACCGGTCGAGGACGTAATCGCCGAGCTCGCGCTCGCGGGAGTATCGCTCGCCGCGGATTCCGACCCGCAGCCGCGCGAACTCCCGGGTGCCGAGGCACGCTTCGATCGACTTCAGACCCTTCTGTCCCGCCGAGGATCCCCGCGGCTTGAGCCGCAGCGTCCCGAGCGGAAGGTCGATCTCGTCGGAAACGACGAGCAGCGCGTCCGGCCCCAGTTTCAGCTTTGTCAAAAGACCTGCGATCGCCTCTCCCGAGGCATTCATGTACGTCACCGGCTTGGCGAGGACGACCGGTTCCTCCCCGATCCGCCCCCGACCCGTCAGCGCCCGGCACTCGAGGCGCTTGACCGCGATTCCCGCCTCGCGGGAGACGCGGTCCACCACCTCGAAACCGACGTTGTGGCGGGTGCCCTCGTACTCCGCCCCGGGATTGCCGAGGCCCGACACCAGCCGCAAGCCGGCTTACTTCTTCCCTTCCTTCTTCGGCTCTTCCGCCTCGGCGGTCTCGGCCTTCCCCTTCTTGATGACTTCGGGCTCGGCCGCCGCCGGCGCCGCTTCCGCCACGACCGCGGCGACTTCCTCTTCCTTGGCCGGGTGCGCGACGTGCGCGATCACCTTGTCGGCATCGTCCAGGATCCGGATCCCCTCGCGCGCCGGGATCTGGCCGACGCGGAAGGACTCGCCCATCCCGACCTCCGAGACGTCGACCGGGAGGGTCGCGGGGATGTCGTTGGGGAGGCATTCGATCTCGATCTCGCGGGAGACGAAATCGAGGATCCCCCCCTCCTGCTTGACGCCCTTCGGGGTTCCCGTCAGCTCGACCGCGACCGCGACGCGGACCTTGACGTCCATCAGCACCCTCAGGAAATCGACGTGGAGGAGCTCGCGCGACACCGGATCGCGGTTGATCTCCTTGATCATCGCGTGCCGGCTCTGCTCGGTCCCCGCCATCTTCAGGAGATAGATCGCATTGTCGCCGGCGCCCTTCCGGAACGCCGTCGTCAACTGCCGGGCCTCGATGTAGATCGGGACCGTTTCCTTCTTCGCGCCGTAGACGACGGCCGGGACCTTGCCCGCCGCGCGCGCGCGCCGCGCCACGTTCTTGCCGGATTCCTGCCGGCGCTCGACCTGCAGCTCGATGTTGGCCATGTGCGTCAACCCCTCAATTCAAAGCGGGTGAGCATACACGATTTTCAGACGAAAAGCGACGAAACCGAGGCGCCGTCGTGGATGCGCTGGATCGCCTCGCCGAGCAGGGGGGCGACCGAAAACGAGCGCAGGCGCGGGCAGCGGGCCGCCGCGGGAGCGACCGGGATCGTGTTCGTGACGAGGACCGATTCGAGGACCGACGCGTTGATCCGGTCGATCGCGGGCCCGGAAAGGACCGGGTGAACGCCGGCGGCGAAGACCCGGGCGGCTCCGTGGCTCTTCAGCGCCTCGGTACCCTTGATGAGAGTCCCCGCCGTGTCGATGATGTCGTCGAGGATCATCACGGTCCTCCCGTCGACGTCGCCGATCACGTTGAGGACCTCCGTCTCGTTCTTCCCCGTCCGTCGCTTGTCCACGATGGCGAGGGCCGATCCGAGGCGCTTGGCGAACGCCCGGGCGCGCTCGACGCCGCCGACGTCGGGCGAGACGATCGTGAGGTCCTCGATCTCCATCTTCCGGACGGCGTCGAGGATCACCGGCGCGGCGAAGAGGTGGTCCACGGGGATGTTGAAGAACCCCTGGATCTGCGCGGCGTGCAGGTCCATCGTGAGGATCCGGTCGGCGCCGGCCGCCGTCAGCAGATCCGCCACGAGCTTGGACGTGATCGGCACCCGCGGCCGGTCCTTCCGGTCCTGACGGGCGTACCCGTAGTACGGGATGACCGCCGTGATGCGGGTCGCCGAAGAGCGTTTGAAGGCGTCGATCAGGACGAGGAGCTCCATCAGGTGTTCGTTGACCGGCGTGCAGGTCGGCTGGATGATGAAGACGTCGGCTCCCCTCACGTTCTCCTCGATCTGGCAGTTGTTCTCGCCGTCGGAGAAGTTGTAGAGGATGACCTTCCCGAGCTCGACGCCGAGGTAGGCGCAGATCTCCGCGGCGAGGCCCGGATGCGCGCGCCCGGAGAAGATCTTGAGCTCGCCGTAACGGAACAGGTGTTCCACTTCCGTCGATTCTACAAGAAACCCCGCGAGCGCCGGGCTCGCCCGGCGACGTTCGGGACCGGTCCCCGCCGGCACCGCTCCCCGAGCCCGAGCGGTCGAGGCTCCAGGGCCGGGCCGCGAAGAACGCCTCGCGCGAGGCCGGGAGGTCGGGAATGCGCGGGCCGCGAGCGCGCGGCGCGCCCGACGGTCAGACCGGCTGGGGAACCGGAGCCGCCTCGGCCGCCGCGCGCACCTGCGCCTCCACCCACGGGTAGGTCGCGGCGAGGCCCTCCTCGAGGGAGACGCGGGGCTCCCAGCCGAGGACCTGCCGGAGGCGCGAATTGTCGGAGTTCCTCCCGCGAACGCCCTGGGGTCCGTCGACGTGCTTCTTGCGGATCGACACCCCGGCGATCCCGGCGATCATGTCCGCGAGCGCGTTGATCGAGATCAGGCGGTCCTGCCCGAGGTTGACGGGATCCGGATGGTCGGACCGCATCAGCCGGTGGATCCCCTCCACGCAATCCGACACGTAGCAGAACGAGCGCGTCTGCTCGCCGTCGCCCCAGATGTCGATCTCCCCGGAGCCCGAGAGCTTCGCTTCGGCGATCTTGCGGCAGAGGGCCGCGGGGGCCTTCTCGCGCCCGCCGGTCCAGGTTCCCTCCGGCCCGAAGATGTTGTGGAAACGGACGACGCGCGTCTCGACGCCGTAGTCGCGCCGGTAATGCGCGCAGAGCTGCTCGGAAACGAGCTTCTCCCAGCCGTACGCGTCCTGCGGCATGGCGGGATAGACGTCTTCCTCCTTGAGCGGCACGACCTCGGCCTCCGTCTGACGGTAGTCGGGGTACACGCACGCCGACGACGTGTAGAGATACCGGCGGACTCCGTTGATCCTCGCCGCCTCGAGCGTGTGGATGTTGATGAGCGCGTTGTTGTGGAGGATCTCGGCGTGATGTGCCGAAATGAAGCCCATTCCGCCCATGTCGGCCGCGAGAGCGTAGACCTCGTCGACGCCCCGCGTCGCCTGCAGGCAGTCGTCCCGCCGCCGGAGATCGAGGATCTCGAACTCGTCCGCTTCGGTGGGCGCGTAGGAGCAGTGTTTCAGGTCCACTCCCCGCACGAAATGGCCCTTCTGCTTGAGATACCGGACGAGGAAGTGGCCGATGAAGCCCCCCGCCCCCGTGACCAGGACTCGACTCTGCACGCGTTCTCCCCGCGCGGCCGAAGGGCCGACGCGGCGCGGAATTGTATCAGGAGGCGCGCGAGGGCGACGGTCCCGGGTCGGGCGCCGCGGCTAGGAGAGTCCGCCGTGGATCGAAACGATCGGCGAGAGCTCGAACCCGATCGCGGCCGTCACGCGGAAAACGTTGCGCGCGACCCCCGGGACGTTCGAGTCGAAGCGGTATTCCGTGCCGTACGCGCCGAACACGAGCTTGCGGCCGGCGCGGATCTGGAACCCGCCACCGACGCTCGCGACCCGATCCAGACGGCGATACGCGGCGCCGTCGATCACGACGGGAAGGGGGTATCGGTTTTCCTCGTAGTCGCCGTAGAGGCGCAGCGCCAGGCGGGGCGCCACCTGGAAGTTCACGCCGCCCCCGTTGACCGTGGCCATGTAGTACGGGTTCTCGACCGTCACGCTGTACTGGGCTCCGCGATAACCGTCGGCGAAGAGCTCGAAGTTGGACCGGACCAGGAACGAAAGGAAGTACGACCCCGTCGCGGTCCGGAACTCCTCGAAGCGCGACCCGTGGATCGGCTTCGCGTCGCGATATCCCGCGGAGAGATTCGCGAAGAAGCGCGGCCGGTCGTAGAGAACGCCGAGCAGATAGGCGACGGTGCGGTTGTCGCCCCCCTGCGCGGAATCGTCGAACTCGGCGCGGGTCTTCTCCGCCGACGCCGAGAACGAGAGCGTCTCTCCGGAATGGAGCCGGAGGCCGACCCGGATCTTCTCCTCCTTCCGGTCGAGGAGCGCGGGATCCTCGAGCGGCTGCGGCGGCTCGGGAATCGCTTCGAACCGGTACTTCGAGCCCTCGCCTTCGCCGAAGATCGAGAGCGGGCCGGCGACGTCGATCTCCCCGGAAGCGTGCCCGATCTTCGTCCGCGAGATGACGTTGCGCAGCGTCTCGGCGTTCAGGAGGGAGGCCGTCTTCGTGTCGCGCGCGTCGACGCCCAGACGAAGGTGGTTGAACAGGCCGAGAAGTTCCCCCTGGTAATCGCCGCCCCACGTCCGGCCGTCGGCGTGGTGCGCGTACCAGATGTACTCCGGCGCCGCCGTTCCGCGGAGATAGACCTTCGACCCGACGGGGAGCAGGAGACGCGTTCCGGCGGAGACGGTGGCGGTCTCGTCGGCGACCTTGTGATCGGCGGTCCCGAAGATGTTGTTGTTGTATCCGGCGTTGTCGACCTCGAGAAACGGGAAGAGGCGCACGGGTCCGAGGTGATAGCGGTTCTGGTCGAGGTCGGCCTGGACGGATTTCGCGACCGGTTCGGTTCGCGACGCCGGAACGTGGTCGGAGGTCGCCTGTCCAAGGGCGGACGTCGCGCCGAAGAGCAACGCGGCGCCCGCGAACGCCGCGGAGATCCGGCCCGTCCGGGGCGTCGCCTCGGCGGCGGAAATCGCAAAGGCGTGGTTTTTGACGTCGGCCTCCCGCGGCGCGGGGACTGCAACCTCCGCGCCACGGGCGGCCCCGTGAAAGGAACGTGCTCCGGATCATGGGCTTACGCGTCAGACTCCGACCGCCGCCCCTTCGGTCTGAACTTCGACATCGATCCCACCGGACGGGCGACGGCACTCGGCAGGCTTCGATCCCGTCGAAGAACGTCGGCTGCTGTTCGAGGACCGTGGTCGGATCGACCCGGCCGCTTCGGACGACCTCGATGTCATGCCGGCGAATGCATTGCCTGTCCGCAGGGTCAGGTTCTCGTACCTCGCCTTCCCCCTCCGGAACGTTCTAACTTCTCCGGATCGACGCGGCCCTGCCGACGGCGTCGACCCGGCACGCGAGCACGAATCCGCGGAGGCGAAGGTTTTCCGGAAAGGCGCTCGCGCGCCTGGGGTACACTGGCCGTGCCCGCCGATGGACCGCTCCGGCTCCCTTCCGCGCGTCCGCATCCGTCCGGCCAGCGGCTATCTCGTCGCCGTCCTGGCCGTGTCGGTGACGAGTCTCCTCCGCGAGAAGCTCCGCCCCCTGCTGACGGACCACTCCGTCTTCGCGATGGACTACCTCGCGATCGCGTTCGCCGCCTGGTACGGGGGATTCGGCCCGGGCATCGCCGCGATCCTGACCGCCCTGCCGTTCGCGATGCTGATCATTCCTCCCGACGGATTCCTCGTCAGCGGCACCGCCAACGTCATCGCGCTCTTCATGTTCGTCGCGATCTCGGCGCTCGTGGTCCTGCTGATCGAAAGCGTTCGCCGCGCCCGCCAGCGCGCCGTCGATGCGCACGGCCGGGCGGTGGAGGCTCTCGAGGCGCTCCGGTCGAGCCAGGAGAAGTACCGCGGGCTCTTCGAACGAAACCTCGCCGGCGTTTCGCGGACGACGCTCGACGGCCGCATCCTCGAATGCAACCGCGCCCTCGCCCGGATCTACGGCTACGCGCATCCCGCCGAGATGCTCGCGATCCGCGCCGAGACGCTCCACCGAGACACGGACGCGCGGCGCGATTTCATCGAACGCCTCCGGGCGTCGGGCGGAACGATGGTGAACGTCGAGGCGATCGGGCGCCGGCGCGACGGGAGCCCCGTCTGGACCCTCGAGAGCCACCAGATGGTCGAGGAGGACGGCCGCGTGGTCATCGAGGGCTCGATCCTCGACATCTCGGATCGCAAGCAGATCGAAGTCGAGCGCGAGTCGCTCGTCGCCGCCCTCGAGGTCGAGCGCCGGCGGCTGGAGGCGATCATCCGTCAGATGCCGGCGGGGCTCGTGATCGCCGACGTGGAACGAAACCTGATCCTGGGAAACGAGCAGTTCGAGAAGATCGTCGGGACGAAGTTCGCCGCGAACCGGAAGGTCGGAGAGAGCGACGGCTACCGGCCGTTCCATTCGGACGGGCGTCCCTTCTCCCCGGACGAGTCGCCGCTCGCGCGGGCGCTCGCGACGGGCGAGGACGTCCGCGACGTCGAGATCGTCATCGAGCGCGACGACGGGTCGCGAAAGGTCGTCGTCGCCAGCGCGAGCCCGCTCCGCGATTCGGCGGGGCGAATCGCCGCCGCGGTCGCGACGTTCTTCGAAGTGACGGAGCAGCGCGAGCTCGCGCGCGAGCTCGCCCGCACGGTCGCGGAGCTGCGGGAGGGGGATCGCCGGAAGGACCAGTTCATCGCGATGCTCGCGCACGAGCTCCGGAATCCTCTCGTCCCCATCGCCAACGCCGTCCGCGTTCTCCAGCTCCCCGAGGTCGGGCGCGGAACGCTCCGCGAATCGCTCACGATGATCGAGCGGCAGCTCGGCCACATGGTCCGGCTCGTCGACGACCTCCTCGACGTCTCCCGGATCTCCCGCGGCAAGGTCGAGATCCGGAAGGACCGGTTCGATCTCGCCGCGATGACGGCCGAGGTGATTTCCGACTTCCGCGGCGAGATCGGGCGTCACGGGCTCTCCCTGGAGACCGTCCTGCCGGAGGAGTCCCTCTGGATCGACGGAGACCGGGTCCGGCTCGCGGAGGTCCTGACGAACCTCGTTCAGAACGCGATCAAGTTCACGGACTCCGGCGGAGCGATCCGGATCTCGCTCGCCCGCGACGGCGACCGGGCCCGCCTCTCGGTTCGCGACTCCGGAATCGGAATCGCCCCCGCGATGCTCCCCCGGATCTTCGAAGCTTTCTCGCAGGCTGACCGGAGCATCGCCCGGACGCGGGGAGGCCTCGGCCTCGGCCTCGCGCTCGTGCGCGGCCTCGTCGCGGCCCACGGCGGAGAAGTCCGGGCGGCGAGCGAGGGGCTCGGCCGCGGGACCGAGATGATCGTCCTCCTTCCGACGGCCGGGCGCCGGGTTCCGGAGGAACGCGAGAAACGCGAAAGCCGGGCGCCGGCCCCCTCGCGGCGGGTCGTGGTCGTCGAAGACAACGCGCCGGTCGCGGACGGAATGCGCTTCCTCCTCGAACATCTCGCCCACGAGGTTCGCGTCGCCGCCGACGGCGTCTCGGGACTCGAGGCGATCCGGAGTTTCCGTCCCGACGTGGTCCTGTGCGACATCGGCCTCCCCGGAGAGCTCGACGGCTACGGGCTCGCCCGCGCCGTCCGCGCGGACGCCGGGATCGCGGGAACGTGCCTGATCGCGATCACCGGTTACGGGCAGTCGGCCGACCGGGAGCGCGCCCGGCAGGCGGGATTCGATCTTCACCTGACGAAGCCCGTGCAGCCCCTGCGGCTCGAGGAGCTCCTCCGCCGGCTCCCCCGGGGACGCCGCGGCGCGCCGCGGCAGGCCTGAACGATGTCGAGCGGCCGCTCGGCGCGGCCCCGCTGGATCGCGTGAACGAATTCGCCCTCGGAATCCTCGTCGCCGGCCGGGGGCCGGCGCGAAAACGTCGGAACGGCGGCGCCCGGGGCCGGCGCCGCTCCGACGCGCGGCATCGTTCGCGGAACCGGCGCGGACGCGGAACCGACGGCGAGAAGGACGCCGAGAACGGATCCGAGCACCAGACGGAAACCCTCCATGAGATACCTCCGCGCGACTTCGCCGCGCGCTCCTTCCGACGAGCAAGCGTCCTGCCACGATTGGCGCGGTGCGACGTTTTCGCCGGCGTGCCGGCACGAATGGTGCGTTCTCCGGTCTCCCGGGGAATTCCCCGGACGGCTCCGGCGGTCGCGCCCCCGACGCGCTCCCCGGACGCGGGGATTCGGACGGTGAAGCCTCGCCTCTCGCTCGCTGCCGGCGCCCCGGGCCGCGGCGGTTAGAATGGCGGCGCCACGAGCCACTCCGCCGCTTCACCGCTCCGGCGCGACGCCCCTCTCGAGAGCGGCGTCCGGCGGAAATACCGCGCCCTCGCCGGCCTCGCGGCGCCGGTGAGATGACGCTCTCCGCCGGAACCCGCCTGGGACCTTACGAGATCGTTTCGCTCCTGGGGGCGGGCGGGATGGGAGAGGTCTATCGCGCGATCGACACGCGGCTCGATCGCGCCGTCGCCCTGAAAGTCCTCCCCCGCGAGCTCTCGGAAACCCCGGGATTCCGGCAGAGGTTCGAGCGCGAAGCGAAGGCGATCTCTCAGCTCTCGCATCCGAACATCTGCGCGCTCTTCGACCTCGGGTCCGAAGGTGGCGCCGAGTACCTGGTGATGGAACTGCTCGAGGGGCAGACGCTCGCCGACCGTCTGGAGAAGGGACCGCTCCCGATCGATCAGGTCCTTCGCTTCGGAACCGAAATCGCGGCCGCCCTCGACCGGGCCCATCGCGCGGGAATCGTTCACCGGGACCTGAAGCCCGGAAACGTCATGCTCACCAGGACGGGAGTGAAGCTCCTCGACTTCGGGCTCGCGAAAGCGGTGGCCAAGGCGCCGGTGGAGGACGGGTCCGGACTGTCGGCGCTTCCGACGGCCGCCCCCGAGAGCCGGCCCCTCACGGAGGAGGGGACGATCCTCGGCACGTTCCAGTACATGGCGCCCGAGCAGGTCGAGGGAAGGGAGGCCGACGCCCGCACCGACATCTTCGCGCTCGGATGCGTCCTCTACGAGATGGCGACGGGGCGGAAGGCCTTCACCGGCCGCAGCCGCGCCGGCCTCGTCGCGGCGATCCTCGAGCGCGACCCGGGTCCGATCTCCGCCGCGCTTCCGATGGCGCCTCCCGCGCTCGACCGGCTCGTCCAGGGATGTCTCGAGAAGGATCCGGACGACCGGTGGCAGAGCGCGCACGACGTGATGGCTCAGCTCCGGTGGATCGCCCAGGGCGGCTCGCAGGCGGGAGTCCCCGCGCCGGTGACCGCGCGGCGGCGCAGCCGCGAGCGGACCGCGTGGATCGCGGCGGGCCTGGCGGTGATCGCGGCGATCGGCTTCGCGGCGGCCTGGCTCCGGCGCGCACCGGCGAACGCGGGTGTCGTGAGGAGCACGGTTCTCCCCCCCGCCGGCTCGCGATTCGCGTTCTCGGGAGACAACGCCGGACCGCTCACGATCTCGCCGGACGGCAAGACCCTCGCGTTCCTCGCGGTCGGAAACGATCGTCCGCGCCTCTACGTCCGCCCGCTCGACGCCGACGAGCCCGTCGCCCTCCCCGGAGCCGACGGCGCATCGTTTCCTTTCTGGTCGCCGGATTCGCGGTCGCTCGGATTCTTCGCGGATGGAAAGTTGAAGCGGGTCGACTTGTCCGCCCCCGGATCTTCGACGACCATCTGCGCCGCGCCGAACGCGCGCGGCGGAACGTGGGGAGCGGACGGGACGATTCTGTTCGCACCCGACACGCGATCGGCGATCTTCCGGGTCCCGGCGTCCGGCGGGACGCCATCGCCCGTCACGAAGCTCGACGCGTCGAGCCACTCGACGCACCGATGGCCGGCGTTCCTTCCGGACGGACGCCATTTCCTGTTCTTCGCCGGGGATCACAACGACACCCGGAGCGATAAGGCGGGGGCGCGTTTCGCGTCGATCGACGCTCCGGGCGACCGCGCGGTCGTGCACACGCTCGCGAACGCGCTCTATGCCGGAGGGAAGCTCCTCTTCCTCCGCGGCAACACGCTGATCGCGGAAAGCTTCGATCCGCGCGCGGGAAACCTCTCCGGGGAGCCGCGCCCGGTCGCGGAAGGAGTGCATTTCGACCTC
>DASTIQ010000195.1 GCA_035717485.1 Thermoanaerobaculia bacterium
CCGAGCCCGCTCACTACGCGCTCTACGGAGCGTTCGCGGGCCTTCCCGCCGCATGGCTGCTCCGCCGCGCCGCCGAGGCCTCCTGGGCACGGGCGGCGGCCGCCCTCGCGTTCCTGTGCTTGGGATTCCATCCGCGTTCCGGGATCGAAAACGTGCTCACCGTGGTCACGTCCGCGTCCCGCGCGCGGGCGGAGCGGGCCGCCGAGATGAAGCCGATTCCTCTCGGGGGCGGCGCCCTCGTTCCGGCCGTCCAGGCCGAGGATCTGGCCGCCTTGAAATCGGCATTCGACCGCGTGATGGGGCCGGGCGACACGTTCTTCGATTTTTCCAACGAGCCCGCGCTCTACTTCCTTCTCGACCGCCGAATGCCGGTCCCGTTCCTGGGACCCGAGTTCTACGAATCGGAAGGGGCGCAGCGCCGCGTGATCGCGCTCTGCGAACGGGAGCGGCCGCTCGTCGCGATCGCCCGCGCGGGCAACGGACTCGACGCGATCGACGGCGTCGCCAACGAAATCCGGGCGCCGATCGTGGCGGGCTATCTGAAGGAGAAGTATCGACCGTTCGCCGTCGTCGGCGGTCGCGAAGTCCTAATCCGCGCCGATCGCCGCGCTCGATAGACGATTCCGGATCCCGACCGCGGCGGCGGTGAGGATCGCGAGCCCCGCCAGCGCCGCGCCGAACCGAAACGACGACGGTCGGTATTCGAGGCGGATGCGATGCCGGCCGGCCGGCACCCGGAATCCGAGGAAGGCGTGGTTCGCGAAGCGGATGTCGAATCGTGTATTGTTCTCTCGCGCCCGCCATCCCTTCCAGTTCGTCTCCGACGCGACGATCCAGGCGGGAGCGGCCGCATCGACGTCGATCAGGAGATCGGGACCGTCCTCGCGGACACGGAGGTCGGCCCGGCCGTTCTCGATCTCGCGGGTCGGTTCGCCGGGGTCCTCGATCCAGGCGAGGTCGGAAAAATCGGCGCAACGCTCCATTTCGTCGATCGAAGCGGCGGCGCCTCCCGTGAATCGGATCCTGCGGGGGGCGAAGGCGCGGGGAAGGGCCGAGGCGTTCTCGTCGATCGAAAGCGAAGCGCCGCGTGCGAAAAGCGACCAGCCCGGCGGCGCCGGCGCGCCAGGATCCGCGGCGAGGAACCGCGCGTTCAGGAACCGCAGGAACGGCCGCGAGGGGTCGTCCACCCGGTTGAACCAGAGCCGCTGCGGGACGGACCAGAGCGGGAACGTTTCGGTCAGCCGGGCGTTGTTGAGTCCCTCGTATCCGCGGGCGTCTTCGATGCCGTACAGCGCGGACTGGTTCGGCTGCAGCGCGTTTCCGAGCCCGGCGATCCGCCAGGGAGCGTCTCCGCGCGGCAGCCGGCCGAGCTCCGGGATCGGAGGATAGAAATCGCGCGCCGAAAACGTCGGCGAGAGCCGCGGCATCGCGGCGACGCGCACGACGAGGAAGATCGCGAGGGCCGCCGGGGCGAAGATCGCGGGCCGCGGCCCCGCCGCTGACCACGCCGCGAACACCAGGAGGATTCCGCCGACCGCGAACGCCGCCGCGCGATCGAACCGCGCGGGATCGACGTGCCGCGAAACGAGCGTCGCATGGCGCCACACCGCGGCGATCACCGCCGCCCCCGCGCCCGCCGGCAGCAGGATCGCGCGGCGCCAAGACGCGGCGGCGAGCTGCTCGAGGCCGATCGCCGAAAGCGCCGCGAGGAGAAACGCGGTCGCGCTCGCCAGCCGGTTGTTCAGCGCGAGCCGAAAGACGGGAAGCCGGTTCACGACGTCGGCGAAGCCCGGAAACCCGACGGCCACAGCGAGCGTGAGGAGCGAAAGCCCGGCGAGCGGCCATTTCTCCCGGCGCCACGAGAGGAGCGCGAACGCCGCGAGCGAGAGTCCGACCCCGCCGATCGACGCCGCGGTCGCCGAATCGAAGCTGGGCGCGGACGGGCTCGACGATGCCAGCCAACCGCCGTAGGCGTCGGGGCACACCGCTCCGGCGGCGCTTCGGAACGCCTCCGCCGGGGCCTGGGAGGTCTTCCCCGCCGGCGCCGAAATCCGCTGCCGGGCCTCGACGCTCTGGGGCAGCGCCTCGAGAATCGGCAAAACGGCCGGAGCCGCAAGCGCGAACGCGAAGAGTCCCGCTCCGGCCGCGGTGGCGAACGCGCGCGGCCTCCCCGGGCGGACCTCCACGAGGAACCAGACTCCCGCCACCGCCGCGGAATGGAAGGCCGACTCCGGATGTCCTCCGACGAGCGCGAGGAAGAGAGCGGCCG
>DASTIQ010000196.1 GCA_035717485.1 Thermoanaerobaculia bacterium
CGCCGCAGATACGCGAGCGCCCCGATGTGGTCTTCGTGGCCGTGCGTCAGAAAAACGCCCGCGACGCTCTCGCGCGAGAGCGGAGAGAAGTCCGGGACGACCCGATCGACGCCGATTCCCGGGAGCAGCTCGTCCCCGAAGGAGATCCCCGCGTCCACGACGATCGCGCGCCCGCCCGCCCGGATCGCCAGGCAGTTCTTCCCGAATTCGCCGAGTCCGCCGAGGTGCGTGAGTTCGACGTCGCTCAAGGCCGCTCGTTCTCCCCCTCGGGCCCCGGACCGGCCGCGGCGAGCGCCACGAACTCCTCCGGCGAGAGCTCCTCGGCGCGAGCGGTGGGCAGCCTGCCGATCGACGCCAGAGCCCGCTCCCATTCGCGGCGCGATCCGCCCGCGGCGAGCGCGTTCGGCAGCGTCTTCCGGCGCGACTGGAACGCGCGCGACGCCAGGGCGAGGAGACGATCGAGCGCGACGCCCGGGACCGGAGGCGCCTTCGGGCGGAGACGCACGACGGCGGACGTGACTTTCGGGCGGGGCCGGAACGCGCCGGGCGGCAGGTCGAAGAGAACCTCCCCGTCGGCGAAGAACGCCGTTTCGAGAGAGAGGTAACCGTAGTCGTCGGACCCGGGCCGGGCGACGAGCCGCCGCGCGACCTCTTTCTGCACGGTCGCGACGATGCGCGAAACCGCGCCGCGCTCCCGAACCGCCGCGCGCAGGATCGGCGTCGCGACGTTGTACGGGAGGTTGCCGACGACGACGGCCGGCGGAGCGAGCCGGTGCGCCGCCAGTCGATCGCCGATCGGCAGGTCGAGCGCATCGCCGGTCTCGACGGCGACGTTCCCGAGCGGCGCGAGCTCCCGGGTCAACGCGCCGGCCCGGAGCGGGTCGATCTCGATCGCGAGCAAGTTCCCGCCGGTCCGGGCGAGCAGGCGGGTGAGCGCCCCGTCGCCGGGGCCGATCTCGACGATCGACTCCCCCGGAGAGACCGCGGCCGCGGCGACGATGCGCGCGGCGGCGGACGGGTCGACGAGAAAGTTCTGCCCCCACCGGCGGAGCGGGGGGAACGGCGATGCCACGCGCCGATTCTGCGCCGCGGCCGGGGACCGGTCAATGTGGCGCGCCGGCGACGAAAAAGCCCCCTCCGCTCGCTCCAACCCTTTGAGATCCCTGGACAAACGCTGGCACCGGGGTTGCGTGATCTCCGCCTGCTTGGAGCCGTCGACGATATTGGCCCTTCCGGGGCCGGGGTTCGGAGAACAGCGGGAGAAGCTCGCGGAGCTCCGCCGCGCCGTCCACACCGCGCTGGTCGGCCAGGAGGCCTTTCTCGACCGGCTCCTGATCGGGCTGCTCGCCCGCGGACACGTCCTCGTGGAAGGCGTTCCCGGCCTCGCCAAGACGCTCGCGATCCGTGCGGTCGCCGGCGCGATCGACGCGACGTTCTCCCGGATCCAGTTCACTCCCGATCTCCTTCCGGCGGACCTCACGGGGACGCTCGTCTTCCATCCCTCGACCGGCGAATTCACGCCCCGCCTCGGGCCGCTCTTCGCGAACATCGTGCTCGCCGACGAGATCAACCGGGCGCCCGCGAAGGTCCAGTCCGCGCTCCTCGAAGCGATGCAGGAGCGGCAGGTCACGCTCGGCGACGGGACCCACGTCCTCCCCGATCCGTTCTTCGTCCTCGCGACGCAGAACCCGATCGAGCAGGAAGGGACGTATCCCCTCCCGGAGGCGCAGGCCGACCGGTTCCTCCTGAAGTGCCTCGTGCGATATCCCTCCCGCGAGGAGGAGCTCGCGATCCTCGATCTCGCCGGCGCCGGGATGCCCGCGCTTCCCTCCCCCGTCGTCTCGCCGGCGGATCTCGACCGCTCGGCGCGGACCGTCGCGGAGATCTACGCCGATCGCCGCATCCGCGAGTACCTCGTCGCGCTCTGCGCCGCCACGCGGGCGCCGAAGGACGAGGGCTTCCCCGAGGCCGCCGGATGGATCGCGTACGGCGCCTCGCCGCGCGGCTCGATCGCGCTGCTGGCGGCGTCCCGGGCCCGGGCGTTCCTCGAAGGAAGAGCGTACGTCGTCCCCGAGGACGTCAAGGCGATCGCCCCCGACGTGCTCCGGCATCGCCTCGTCCTGACCTTCGAGGCGGAGGCGGAGGGGATCCGCGCCGACGACGTGATCGCGCGGCTCCTCGTCCGGGTGCCGGTCCCGTGAGGGACGGCGGCGATGCGGCTCCCGTTCTTCCCCGCTGAACGACCGCGGCGCCGGCGCGGCCGGACGCTCGATCCGGCGGACCTGCTCCGCCGGGTGGAGCGGATCGCCGTCGCGTCGAGGCGCCGCAGCGAGAGCACGCCCGCGGGCGACTACCGCTCGCTCTTCCACGGCCGAGGCATGGAGTTCTCCGAGGTCCGCGAATATCGCCCCGGAGACGAGGTCCGCGCGATCGACGGGAACGTCACCGCCCGGACCGGCTTTCCGCACGTGAAGCTCTTCCGCGAGGAACGGGACCGCACCCTGCTCTTCCTCGCGGACCTGTCCGCGTCGGAAGACTTCGGATCGGGGTTCGCCACGAAGCGCGATCTCGCGGCGGAAGCGGCGGCCGCGATCGCGCTCGCCGCGGCGGCGCAGCGCGACCGCGTCGGGGCGATCCTCTTCACGGACCGGGTCGAGAAGATCGCCCGCCCCGCGCGCGGAAAGGCCCACGCGCTGGCGATCGTCCGGGACATCCTCTCGCGGCCCCTGGAGGGCTTCGGGACGGATCTCGCCGGCGGGATCGCCGCGGCGCGCCGGATGCTCAAGTCGCGCGCGCTCGTCGTCCTCCTCTCCGATTTCCGCGCCGGGGGGTGGGAGCGGGAGCTCGGCGCGCTCGCGCGGCGGCACGACGTCGTCGCGCTCGCGCTCGGCGACCCGGCGGAGAGGGCGTTTCCCGCGCGCGGCCTCCTGCGCCTGCGCGACGCGGAGACCGGCGCGCTCGGGCTCGTCGACGCCTCCTCGCCCGCGTTCCACGCCGCCTGGCGGGCCGGAGCGCCCGCGGCGGCGGCGCGGGCGGCCTGCGCGCGGGCCGGAGTCGATTTTCTCCCTCTCGACACGGCGCGCTCCCCGTCCCGGTCGCTCGACGCGTTCTTCCGCGCGCGCCGGGGAGGGAGGCGATGACCGCCTCTGCCGCCGCCCTCCCCGTCCGGGTGACCGTCGGCCAGCCGTTCCGCGTGACGCTCGTTCTCGACGCTCCGCCGCGTTCGGCCGTGTCGCTCGTCAATCCCCCGTCGACGCCGGAGCTCTCGCGCCTCGCCGTCTCTCCCTGGACGGCGAGGCGGGAAGGCGCGGCGGGATGGCGCCTGGAGCGGGTCGAAACGTGGGCCTCCTTCGTGCCCGGATCGTCCCCGTCGCTCCGCTGGCGATACGCGATCCGCGCGGCCGGTTCGCCGGCCGCGTCGGGCGAGCTCGCGACGCCGCCGGTCGCCGTCGCGTCGGTCCTTCCGAAAGGAGGCGCTTCGCCGGAAGCCGCGCCGCTCCGCGCCCCCGTGACGCGGCCCTACGTGCCCTGGCAGATCCCCGCGGCGCTCCTCCTCGCCGCCGCCGTCGCGGCCCTCTTCGCGATCTTCTTCCGCCGGCGCCGCGCCGCGCCGTCGCGCGTCCGGAACGCGGACGAGATCTTCGACGGCGAGCTCGACCTGCTCGAGAGCTCGCTCGCCCGCTCCGTCCCGGAAGACACGTTCTACGACTGGCTCGCGGAGATCACGCGGTGGTACCTCGAACAGAAGCTCGCGTTCCCGGCGACCCGCCTGACGTCGGCGGAGATCGCTTCCCGGCTTCGCGCGACGGAGGCTCCCGGCTCCGCCGACGATGCGGGCAACGTCTTTTCCGTCTGCGACGGGATCCGGTTCGCCCGGCGCGAGCACCGGCGCGATCTCGCGCAGGAGGCGATCGCGGCGGCGCGCCGCGCCGCCGCGGCCATCCGCGCGGCGGAACACCCCGAGCCGGAACGGAGGAGCGCATGATCGGGTTCGCGCGCCCGGGCGTCCTCGCGCTCCTCGCGCTGCCGATCCTCCTCGCCGTCCTTCGCCGGCGCGCGCGCGGCGCCTCGGCGATCGACGTCCCGGCCGCCGCGGCGGCGCGCCCGACCCCCGCGGCGCGGATGGCGGGGCTTCCCTCCCTCCTGACCGGACTCGGCCTCGCGAGCGCGATCGTGGCTCTCGCCGGGCCGAGGCGCCCCGTCCGCCGGGCGATCTCCAGCGCCCCCTCGACCGCGATCGCGGTCGCGCTCGACGTCTCGGGGTCGATGGCGGCGGAAGACTTCCAGCCGAAGAACCGCCTCGACGTCGCGCGCGGCGTCGTGGCCGAATTCGTGCGCGGCCGTCCCGACGACCCGATCGCGCTGCTCGCCTTCGCCGGCAACGCCCGGACCATCTGTCCCGCGACCGAGGATCACGACGCCTTGCTCGCTCTCCTCGCTCCCCTCGACGGCTCGAAGTTCGCCGACGGTACGGCGATCGGGAACGCGATCGCGACCGGCGTCGCCCGCCTCAAGGCCCTCCCCGCGAAGAGCCGGGTGCTCGTCCTCGTCACCGACGGGGGAAACAATGCCGGCCAGATCGATCCCGACACCGCCGCGGGGATGGCGGCCGCTTACGGAATCCGGGTTCACGCCGTCGCGGTGGGAAAGGGGGGCCGCGTTCCGATCCCCGTCAGCGTGCGCGATCCCGAGACGGGACGGGTCGTGAAGCGGCGGATCGAGGCGAACGTCGAGGTGGACGAACCGCTCCTCCAGAGGATCGCCAGGACCACGGGAGGCCGGTTCTTCCGGGCGACGGACGCCCGCGCTCTCCGCGACATCTTCTCGGCGATCGACTCGCTGGAGAAGAGCCCCGCGCCGCGCCGGTGGGAGGTTTCGTGGAAGGACCTGTCGAAGGCGCCGACGCTCGCCGCGGCGGCGCTCCTTCTCGCCGGAATCGCCCTCGGCTCGGGCCCCCTCCGGATCGAAACGGAGGCGGCGTGATCTGGGCGGAGCCGCGGTGGCTCTGGGGAATCGCCGCCGCGGTCCTCGTCGCGGCCGGAGCGGACGCCGCGCGGAGCCGGGCACTCCGTACGGTCCGGCGGCTCGACCCGGCCTTCCGCCCGCGGCCGCGATGGCGGGTCCTCCTTCCGGCGGCGGGAACGGCGCTCCTGGCCGCCGCGCTCGCGCGCCCGCAGTGGGGTTTCCGCGCCGTGCCGTCCGCCTCTCCGGAGACCGACGTCGCGCTCCTGCTCGATACCTCGGGATCGATGCTCGCGCGCGACGCCGCGCCGGACCGGTTCGGCGCCGCGCGCCTCTTCGCGCGCGATCTCCTCCGCCGCCTGGCGGAGACGGCGCGGGTGGCGGTCGTCCGCGTCGAGGGAGACGGGGAGGTGGTCTGTCCGCTGACGCTCGACCGGGCCGCCGCGGAGAATGCGCTCGAAGAGCTCTCGACCCGCGGCGCCGCCGCGCCCGGGTCGGATCTCGGCCGCGGCATGCGCACCGCTCTCGCGCTCCTGTCCGCGCGTCCGTCCCGCGTTCGCGGGATCGTGCTCCTCTCCGACGGCGAGGACCTCGACGCCGGACTCCGGGAGGCGGCGGCGGAGTGCCGGCGCCGCGGCATCGCCGTCTCGGCGGTCTCGGTGGGAACCGAAGCGGGAGCGGCCGTGCCGTCGCGAACCGGCGGGATCCTGACGGAGGACGGCTCGCCGGTCGTCTCTCGCGCCCACCCCGGCGACCTCGCCGCGCTCGCTCGCGACTCCGGCGGCAAGTTCGTCCTCGCCGGCGATCCCTCCGGCGCCGCCGCGCTCGCGGCCTCGTTCGCGGGCGGGACCGCCGCGGGCGGCGGGGGCGCGCCCGTGCGGGAGCCGATCTCCCGGGGCGCCTGGCCTCTGGCTGGGGCGGTCGCCGCGTGGGCCGGGTGGTGGACGCCCCGCCGGGAGGCGGAATCGTGAGGTCCGCCGTCGTGGCCGTTTCGCTCGCGTCGGCGTTCTCGATCTTTTCTCCCGCGCGCCGCGAAGCGAAGGAAGGAACCGCCGCCTATCGCAACCGGAAGTACGAGGATTCCGCGCGCCGATTCGGCGAAGCGGCGCGGCGGGATCCGAAGGACCCCGCCTGGGCCTTCGATCTCGGCACCGCGCTGGGCGCCGCCGGCAAGCGCGACGAGGCGCGCGCTCCGCTCGCCGGCGCCGCCCGGGGAGGAGACCGCGCCGTGGCGGCCGACGCGCTCTTCCAGCAGGGGACGCTCGACCTCGGCGGCGGCGACTACCGGTCGGCCGTGGAGCATCTCCGCGACAGCCTGCTCCTCGACCCCTCGCGCGCCGACGCGAAACGCAATTACGAGATCGCCTGGCGCAAGCTCCAGGAGGGCCCGCCCCCGCCGAAATCGTCCTCGGGATCTCCCCCGCCGTCCGGCCCGAAGAAGGAGCCGAAGGCCCCGTCTCCTTCGTCGCCGCGGCCGGACCAGGAGTTCGAGAAGCGCGCCGGAATGACCCGCCAGGAAGCGGAGGCGCTGCTCCGGAGCCTCGACGCCGAGCAGCGGCAGCGGGAGAAGACGTCGCCCGCCGTCGGGGGGAGGGACTGGTGAGGCGCGCCGCCGCCGTTCTCTCGGCGGTCTTTGCGGCCGCCGTTCTCTTCGGCGGCCGGGCGGCCGCGGCGGACCTCCCGAGCGCGACCGCGACGCTCTCGCCCTCGGAGCTGTCCGCGGGCCAGACGGCGGTTCTGCAGATCGAGGTGAACGGAAGCTTTCGGGTCTCGACCGCTCCCGTCCTGCCGCTGACGAATCTCACCGTCGTCGCCGGACCGTCGCTCGAGAACCGGTTCGAATGGATCAACGGGCGGAGCTCCTCCCGAACGGTCCTCGTCTACCAGGTCCGCGCGGGCAAGCCCGGGCACGCCTCGGTCGGCGCGATCCGCCTCGTGGACGGTTCCGGCCGCGCCGTGACGACCGCGCCGATCACGGCGGAGATCCGGAACGGGATCGGGGCCGAGGAGCCGGCCGCCCCCGAAACGGGCGGCGATCCCCTGCTCGTGAGCCGTCTCGATCCGCCGGCGCCGTACGTCGGCCAGCAGGCGGTGTGGACCCTCTACCTGGTCACGCGCGGCCAGGCGGAGCGCGGAGAGGTCGAATCGCTCCCGGACTTCCGGGGATTCTGGGCGGAGGACCTCGAGCGGGAAGGAAACGTCCAGCCCCAGGTGTGGAACATCCGCGGCACGCTCTACCGCGCGTATCCGATGATCCGGAAGGCGCTCTTCGCGACGCGTGCCGGGCGGATCTCGATCGGGCCGGCCCGGGCGCGCGTCTCCGTGCGCTCGAGCGTGTTCGACGTCTTCGACTCGCCGTTGGCCGACGCCGCTCCGATCGAAAAGGAATGCGCTCCGCTCGCCGTCTCGCCGCGCCCGTCGCCGGACCCGGGACTCCCGGTGGGGAAATTCGCGCTCAAGCTCTCGCTCGACCGTCCGCGCGTCGCCGCCGGCCAGGCGGTGGCAGTCACGGCGCAGCTCTCGGGAGACGGGCGGCTGGCGGATGTCGCCGCGCCGTCCCTCACGGTCGCGGGCGCTCGCGTGTCGGAGCCCGAGACCCGGCTCTCGATCCGGCGCACCACCTCCC
>DASTIQ010000197.1 GCA_035717485.1 Thermoanaerobaculia bacterium
TCGGTCAGCGTCTGGAGATAGCGGAGCTGGAGCGTCATCGGCTCCGTGGCGATCACCTTCGCCGCGTCGGCGAGCTGCTGCGAAGCCTGGAACTCCCCTTCCGCGTGGATGATCTTCGCGCGCTTCTCGCGCTCGGCGGTGGCCTGGATCGCCATCGCCCGCTGCATCTCGGGCGGGAGATCCACCTGCTTGACCTCGACCATCGACACCTTGATGCCCCACGGCTCGGTGTGCTGATCGATCGTCTGCTGGAGCGCGAGGTTCAGCTTGTCGCGCTCGGCGAGGAGCTCGTCGAGCTGCGCCTGGCCGAGCACCGAGCGGAGGACCGTCTGCGCGAGCTGCGACGTCGCGTAGAGGTAGTTCTCGACCTCGACGACCGCCTTCGGGGCGTCGATGACCCGGAAGTACACGACCGCCGAGACCTTCACCGAGACGTTGTCGCGCGTGATGATGTCCTGCTGCGGCACCTCGTGCACGATCGTCCGGAGCGACACCCGGACCATCGTCTCGAACGGCCAGAAGATGAACGTGAATCCCGGGCCTTTCGGGGTGGGGGACAGCCGCCCGAGCCAGAACGTGACCGCCCGCTCGTACTCCTTCAGGATGTTGATCCATTTCATGAGCACGATCAGCGCGACGATCGCGGCGACGATGGTTCCCTGGATCATCATGGAGCACCGTCCTTTCGACGGAGGCCCTCGCGGGCCGTGTTCAGGATCCGGACCCGCCGGCCGGCCGGACGATCAGCGTGAACCCGTCCTTCCCGACGATCCGCACCGCCGCGCCGGACGGGACCGGCACGTCCGCGCGCGCGTCCCAGTACTCGCCGTGCGCGAGGATGCGCCCCGCGGGAGCGAGATCGGTCATCGCGCGGCCGCTCTCCCCGATCAGTCCCTCGGCTCCGGTGCGGACGGGCCGGGAGCGGACCGCCACGGCGCGCATCGACAGCGCCGCGAGGATCCCTCCGGCGAGCAGGGCCCCCGGAAGGACGATGCCGATGTCCACCCGGTAGCCGTACCGGTTCCCGGAGAAGAGGAGGAGGGAGCCGGCGACGAACACCGCGATGCCGGCGAGCGCGAGCATTCCGTGCATCGGGAACTTCAGTTCGGAGACGACGAAGAGGATTCCGAGCGCGATCAGGCCCATCGCCGTGAAGCTCACGGGGAGCACGGAGAACGCATAGAGCGCCAGCAGCAGCGAGACGCCCCCGAGGACGCCCGGCAGGACGGCGCCCGGATGCGAGAGCTCGAAGTAGAGCCCGACGAGGCCGATCAGGAAGAGGACGTAGGCGAGGTTCGGCTCGGACACCACGCCGAGCGCGCGCTCGACGGAGCCCATTTCGACCGTCTCGAACCGCGGCGACTTGAGATTCATCGCGACGTGCTCGCCGCTCGCGCGCACGAGCGTCTGCCCGTCGAGCCGGCGGCAGAGATCGACGGGGTCGCGCGCCACGGCGTCGATGAGGCGCTTCTGCAGCGCCTCGGTCTCGGTGTACGAGAGGCTCTCCATCACCGCCTTTTCCGCGGGATCCGGATCGCGGTGATGCGCGGCGCAGAGCGTGCGGATCTGGGCGAGGGCGTCCTGTTCGACCTTCTTGCGCATCGTCTCCGGCACGTCCTGGCCCTGGCTTCCGACCGGGTGCGCCGCGCCGGTGTTCGTCTCGGGCGCCATCGCGGCCCAGTCGCCGGCGAGGAGGATGAAGAAGCCCGCCGACGCGGCGCGGGCTCCCGACGGGGAGACGAACGTGGCGACCGGAACCTTCGAATTCACGATCGCGGTCGTGATCTCCCGCATGGACGTCATGAGGCCGCCGGGAGTCGAGATCTCGACGACGAGGAGCGCCGCGTGGCGGTCCGCGGCCTCGGCGATCGACCGTTTCACGAACCCGGCGGCGGCGGGATGGATCTCCCCGTCGAGCCGCGCGACGAGAACGAGAGGGCGCGGGGGCTGGGCTCCGGCCGCGACCGCACCGGCGAGGAACGCTCCCGCGAGGAAAAGGCTCGATTTCAAGGAACCGATTCTACTCCGCGCGGCCGGCGAAGCCGGTCGGGCGGGTGTTAAAATCCCGTGATGTCCCGCCGTCCCCTCGAAATCGTCAACATCGCGGCCGTCCTCGCCCTCTCCGGGATCGCCGGACTGTGCGCGGCGGCGGGCCGGCTGCCCGGGTGGCGGGAGGTGCTCGCCCGCTACGGACTGATGCTCGTTTTCCTGCTCGTCATGGCCGGGCTCGCCGCGCGCGAGGAAAAGCTCGGCCGCGCGCTGCGCCTCCTCGTCAACTTCTATCCGATGGCGGTCATCCCGTTGATCTACGAGAGCCTCGGCGTGCTGATTCCCGCGCTTCGGGGGCCGAGCCGGGACGCCTGGCTCGTCGCCGCGGACCGGGCGATCTTCCACACCGATCCGACCGTCTGGCTCGAGCGCGTCGTGTGGCCTCCGCTGACCGACCTCCTCCTTCTCGCCTATTCGACGTACTACTTCTTTCCGATCATCGTCGGCATCACGCTCTGGAGGAAGGACCCGGCCCTGGCCCGGAAGTTCATCTTCACCCTCTCCTTCACGTTCTACCTGTCGTACGCCGGATATTTCCTGATCCCGGCGCAGGGGCCGAGGGTGGCTCTGGCGGCCGAGCAGTCGGTGACGCTCGAGGTGACGCCGGTCTCGCGGACCATCTCCCGAAAGCTCAACGAGCTCGAGCACACGAAGGACGACGCGTTTCCGTCGGGGCACACGATGGTGACCGTCTTCTGCCTGCTCGTCGCCTTCCGCGAGAGCCGGAAGCTCTTCCGGGCCTGGCTTCCGATCGCGACGCTCCTGATCGTCTCGACGATCTACTGCCGCTTCCACTACGTCATCGACGTGATCGCCGGATTCTCCCTCGCGTTCGTCGCGCTGCCCGTCGGCGAACGACTCTACGCCTGGATCCAGGGCGAGGCTTCGGTACCGGGAACGGCCCGGACCACGACGTAGACAAGACGAAGCCGGCGAGTCGCGAGTCGCGCGTCGGGAATCCAGGACAAGACCGACTCTCCGACCGCGACTCGCGAACGGACCGACCCGCGGACTCGTTTCCCGGCACCGTTCGTGAATAATCGGTGTCCGATGTCGAGACTTGGGGAAGCTCTCCGCGCCCTCCGGCATCGGAACTTCCGGCTCTTCTTCACCGGACAGATCATTTCCCTCGTCGGCACCTGGATGCAGACGATCGCCGAGTCGTGGCTGGTCTACCGCCTGACCGGCTCGGCCGCGAAGCTGGGAATGGTCGGCTTCTGCGCGCAGATCCCGGTCTTCCTGATCGCGCCGATCGGCGGCGCCGCGGCGGACCAGAGCAACCGCCGGCGCACCCTCGTCTTCACGCAGAGCGCCGCGATGCTCCTGGCCCTTGCGTACGCGATCCTCACGCTGACCCACCGCATCCAGATCTGGCAGATCTTCCTCCTCGCGGCGCTGCTCGGCGTCGTGAACGGGTTCGACATCCCGACCCGCCAGGCGTTCGTCGTCGACATGGTGGGAAAGGAAGACCTGATGAACGCGATCGCGCTCAACTCCTCGATGTTCAACGGGGCGCGGATCATCGGCCCCGCCGTCGCCGGGATCCTCGTCGCCTCGGTCGGCGAGGGATGGTGCTTCTTCATCAATTCGCTGAGTTACATCGCCGTCATCGCCGGGCTCCTGATGATGACCGTCCCCCGCCGCCGGATCGCGGCGGGATCCGGGTCGCCGGCCCGGAGGATCGCCGAAGGGTTCCGGTTCACCGCGACGACCGGGCCGATCGCCGGCCTCCTGCTCCTCCTGGGCCTCGTGAGCCTCGCCGGGATGCCCTACGCCGTCCTGATGCCGATCTTCGCCGACCGCGTGCTGCACGGCGGGGCCCGCACGCTCGGCGTGCTCATGAGCGCGTCGGGCGCCGGCGCCCTCGTCGGCGCCTTCAGTCTCGCGCTGCGCCGCGGGGTTTCGGGCCTCGGCCGCTGGGTCGCCCTCGCGGCCGGAGGCTTCGGCGCCGCGCTCATCGCGTTCTCGTTTTCCCACACGATCTGGGTCTCGGCGGCGCTCCTCGTCCCGGTCGGCTACTCGCTGATGGTCGAGATGGCGTCTTCCAACACGCTCATCCAGGCGATGGTCCCCGACGAGCTCCGCGGCCGCGTGATGGCGGTGTATTCGATGATGTTCATGGGAATGGCGCCGATCGGCGCGCTGCTGGCCGGGTTCGCCGCGCACGCGTTCGGCGCCGCGGAAACGGTCGCGGGCGGCGGCGTCCTCTGCATCGCCGGCGCGGCGGCGTTCGCCTGGAAGCTGCCGTCGCTCCGCACGGAGGGCCGCCGCCTCATCCTCGCGCAGCAGGCCGCCGCCGGCGAGCCCGCGGCGGGGGTGATCGGGACGACCGTGCGGGAATAGGCGTCAGGAGTCGCGAGCCGGACGCGCCGGAGGTCCCGAGGACTTTCGACTCGCGACCCGCAACCCGCGACGGAAGAATCCGCCGCTAGGACGCGACGGATTTTTCGTAGATCCGATACCTCTTGTAGATCTCCCCGTCGAAGAGCGCGATCGGGCGCTGCACCATCACGTTGTCCTCGAGGATCCAGGAGATCTCGCACTCCTCGTACCCTGCCGCGAGCATCGCCTGCAGCGAGTGCGCGAACATCACCGCGTCGATCCCGCGGTTGCGGTGGCTCTTCTTGATGCCGAGCGTGATGAGCCGCGTCATCCTCGGCTTCTTCCATCCGAGGAGATACGCGAGGAAGCCGAAGATCTTCGGCGTGAGGAGCTTTCCGCGGAGCGGCTTCATGGCCTCGTTGTAGTCGGGAAGCGACATCATGAAGGCGACCGGCTCCTGCGGCGTCTCCGCGAGGAGCACCAGGTCCTCGACCAGCAGGGGCTTCAGGCGGGCCGCCATGAAGTCGATGTCTCCGTCGGTCATCGGCACGAAGCCCCAGTTCTCTTCCCACGCCGCGTTGTAGACCTCCTTGACCTTCGTGAGGTCGGCCTTCAGCGTCTTCTTCCGGATCGGGCGCACGCGGAGCTCCGGCTGGCGGCGCTCGAAGCCGGCCGAGAGACGCGAGAGACGCGCGAGCGGCTTGTCCGCGAGGACGACCCTGTAGGCGAGGAGGTCCTTCGCCTTCGCGAGCCCGGCATCGGCGAACAATTTCATGTAGTATTCGGGGTTGTAGGTCATCATCAGGACGGGGGGCGAATCGAACCCCTCGACGAGCAGGCCGCATTCGTCGTTCGTGGTCGGATTCATCGGGCCGAGGATCCGTTCCATCCCGCGCTCCTTCGCCCACGCCTCGACTCTCTCGAACAGCGCGCGGGAGACTTCCGGGTCGTCGACCGATTCGAAGAAACCGAAGAAGGCGGAACGCTCGCGGTGGAAGTCGTTGTGGGCCCGGTCGAGGATGCCGGCGATCCGTCCCACGTCCCGGCCGTCGCGCTCCGCGACCCAGAGCTGCATCTCGGCGTGCTCGAAGAGCGGGTTCGCGTCGGTGAAGACCTTCTTCAGGTCGTCTTCCAGCGGGGCGACCCAGTTCGGATCGTCGCGGTAGATCGCGTGGGGGACCGCGAGGAACCGGGAGACGTCGCGGCGCCCGCGGGAAAGGGGGACGAGCTTCAAATGACGTGGAACTCGCGGCCGACCTTCTCGAGCGCGTCGAGAGCCCGCGACAGGTGCTCCTCCGTGTGGGTCGCCATGTAGGAGGTCCGGAGAAGCGCCCGCCCCTTCGCGGTCGCCGGAGAGACCACGGGGTTGACGAACACCCCTTCCTCTTCCAGCCGCTTCGCCATCCCGAACGCGTGCATGTCGTCGCCGACGATGATCGGGATCACCGGGGTCTCCGAAGCTCCGGTGTCGAAACCGAGGCTCCGAAGTCCTTCCATCATGAACCGGGTGTTCTTCCAGAGCCGCTCGCGGCGGTCCGGCTCCCGCTCGATGATGTCGACCGCGGCGGAGGCGGCGGCGACCGAAGCCGGAGGAGGAGCCGCCGAGAAGATCAGCGTGCGCGCGCGGTGCTTGATGAAGTGGATGAGCTCGGCGTCCCCGCAGATGAATCCGCCGATCGACGCGAGCGATTTCGAGAAGGTCCCCATGATGAGGTCGACGTCGTCCTCGAGGCCGAAGTGCTCGGCCGTCCCCCGCCCCCGCCGCCCGAGCACGCCGAGGCCGTGCGCATCGTCCACCATCACGCCGGCGCCGAACTGCTGCGCGACGTCGACGATCTCCGGGAGATTCGCGATGTCTCCCTCCATCGAAAAGACGCCGTCGACGACGACGAGGCGTCCCTTGCGCCCGCCGTCGTCCATCAGCCGCCGAAGGTCCGCCGCGTCGTTGTGGGCGAACTTCTTCGTGATGCCGAACGAGAGGCGCGCGCCGTCGATGATGCAGGCGTGGTCCTGTTTGTCGAGGTAGACGAAATCTCCGCGTTCGACGAGGCACGCGATCGCCCCGAGGTTGACCTGGAAGCCGGTCGAGAACGTGACGGCCGCCTCCTTCCCCATGAAACGCGCGAGCTTCTCCTCGAGCTCGATGTGGATGCCGAGCGTCCCGTTCAGGAACCGGCTGCCGGCGCACCCCGATCCGTATCGGACGACGGCCTGCGCCGCCGCCTCCTTGACCTTCGGGTGGTTCGTGAGGCCGAGATAGTTGTTCGAGCCGAGCATGACGAGGTTCCGCCCTTCAAACCGGACCTCCGGGTCCTGGGCGGACTCGATGACGCGGAAGTACGGGAAGAGGCCCGCCGCGATCAGGCGGTCGGGCACGTCGTAACTCCGACACTTGTCGAAGACCGAAGCCTTCCTTTTTTCGGGCGTCACCGGGACTGCCTGTCTTTGCACGGCCATCCCTCCTCCACGGAGACTTCGCCCGCGAACCCTCGCGGGAACCTGACGGCCTCCGACGACTGGGAGTTTAGCAAAATTTACAATTCCCCGAAAGCCGCGGGGATCCAGCCCTCGCGCACGTACCACGCGATCGTGCGCGCGATCCCTTCGCGCCAGGGAGCGAGGTCTCCCGCCGCCGCGTCGCGCAGGAACGGTTCCGGATCGCAGATCCACTCCGGCTGGAGGATCTCCCGCGCCTTGTCGCGGTTGAAAGGGCGGGATTTCCCCGTGACGGTCTCCCGCATCGTCTCGATCCAGCCTGCCGCGCGAATCGCGAGCTCGGGAATCGGAACGCGCCGCGCGGGGGGTCGCCGGAGGGAGGCGGAGTAGCCGACCAGCTCGCCCATCGCGACCGGCGGCCCCGCCGCGAAGCCCCGCCGTCCGGAGAGCTCGGGCCGGGTCGCCGCGGCCAGGAGAACGCGGGCGAGCTCGGCGGCGCCGATCAGCTGGATTCGCCGGCGGCCGCCCGCGAGAATCGGCGCCCAACCCCGGGCGACCGCCGAGAAGAGCTGCCGAAGGCCCGGATCGCCGGGGCCGTAGACGACCGACGGCCGGACGATGCACCAGCTTCCCTTCCATCCCTCGGCAACGGCGTTCTCCCCGGCGAGTTTGGACATGCCATACCAGGAAACCGGCGCCGGAGGGTCCCCTTCCCGGACCGGCACTCCGCCGCGCGAAGGGCCGGCCGCCGCCTGCGACGAAACGAGAACGAACCGGGCACGGGGCGCCGCGTCCGAGGCCGCCCGGACCATGGCCGACGTGCCCTCCGCGTTGACCGCCGAGTATTCCGCGAGATTCCGCGCCTTCGTGACGCCGGCGACGTGCACGACGGCATCGCACCCTTCGAGCGACCGCCGGTGGTTCCCGCCCGACAGGCCGCCCGCGACGATCTCGACTCCCGGGGGAAGCAATCCGGGCCGCGCGGGGTTTCGAACGAGCGCCCGCACACTCCACCCTTCCGCGAGAAAGAGCCGCGCCGCGTGGCTCCCCACGAAGCCGGTCGCCCCGGTGATGAAGACGGTGCTCAAGCCGGCTCAAGCTATCACCGGGAAGAGAGGCGCCCGGCGTGCGCCGGAAAGAGTCCCTTCCCCGCAAACGGCAAGAATTTGATTGGACCTGCTCCGGCCGCATGGCATCCTAGAGGGCGCATGCGGACCCGCCTGCTTTCTTTTTTCGGGCCGTCGGTTCTTCTCCTCTCCGCCTGTGCCCTCCTGACCGCGCCGGCCGGGCGGCTCTCGATCCCTCGGCCGGGGGTGGCGGCGCCCGTCAGCGACGGGTGGCCCGAGGGCGCGCCGGCCGACCCGGTCGCCGCGGCGATCTTCGCCCGGATCAACGAGGACCGGGCGCACGAAGGGCTGCCCCCCGTCGCCTGGGACCAGAAAGCCGCCGATCTCGCGACGGAGTACACCCGCGAGCAGATCCGCGAGGGGACGGTCGGACACTTCCTTCTCGACGGCCTCCCGCCTTACGCGCGCCTGTCGCGGATCGGCGATCTCGGGATGGGCGCGGAGAACTCGGTCGCCTACATATCCAACGGGGACCACATCGACGAGTCTCCGCTGACGCTCGCTCTGCGCGGCGAGCGGGAGATGCTCGCGGAGAAGCCGCCGTCGGACGGCCATCGCCGCGCGATCCTCGATCCCGCGGCGACGCACGTCGGCGTCGGATGGTCCCTTTCGGGCGCGGACTTCCGCATGGCGGAAGAATTCGTCTCCCGCCGGTACGCGCACCTCGACGTCTCCCCTCTCCTGCGGTACGCCTCCGCGATCCGCGTCCGCGGCCAGGCGCTCCCCGGAATGAGCATCGCCTACGTCTCGGTCGCGCGGCAGCCGTTCCCGTCGCCGATCTCGCTGTCGGAAGCAAACTCGCGGCACTCCTACGCCTATCCGGACCCGCGCTTCGCGCTGCTCCCGGCGGCGGCCCCCTTCAGCGCCACCGGGCTGGCGAGCCGGAAATGTCTCGTCCCCTCGCTGCACGGCCGGTTCTCGTTCGAGTATCAGGTCGACGAGCCCGGAATGTGGACCTTCGTCCTCTACTTCCAGCGGAAGGGAGAGCGGGAACCGGCGCCCGGCGGCTGCTTCACCGTCTGGGTCGACGCCGGCCGGCGCGCGGTCGCCTCCTGACGGCGCGCGCGATGCGATTCCGCGCGGCCGCCGTCGCGCTCGCGATCTCCGCGGCCCTCGCCGCCTGCGCCGCCCGCGCGATCGCTCCCTCTTCGCTGCGGGTCTTCCGGCCCGATCTCTCCTCGCCTCTGGAAGACGCGTTCCCCCGGGGAGAAGCCCCGCGCGATCCCGTGTCGTCCGCCCTGTGGGAGCGGATCAATCGCGACCGGCGCGACCACGGCCTCCCGCCGGTGCTTTGGGACGAACGCGCGGCATCGGCCGCCCGCCGCACGACGCGCCGCCAGGTCGAGGAGAGGACCGACGGCCACTTCCTGCTCGACGGTTTCCCGCCGTACGCCCGCCTTTCCGCGGCGGCCGATTTCGGGATGGGGGCCGAGAACGCGGCCGCGTTCATGTCGGACGCGGGGACGCTGCACGATACGGCCCAGGGCCTCGCGCTCCGCGCACAGGCCGAGATGATGAAGGAGACCCCGCCCCGCGACAGCCACCGCCGCGCGGTCCTCGACCCGGCGGCGACCCACGTCGGGATCGGATGGGCGATGGCGGGGGGCGAGTTCCGCCTCGGGGTGGAATTCACGTCGCGCGGGTACGAACGGCTCCGCGTTCGAACCGAGGCGCGGCGCGCCTCGGTCGAAGTGGACGGCGCCGCTCTTCCCGAGCTCTTGCTCCGCTACGCGACGGTCGCCCGCGAGCCGGCGCCGAAGCCGATCTCCCGCCGCGAGGCGAACGGCCGCGATTCGTACTCGTACCCGGCGGCTGAGCTGATGCTGCTGCCGGAAGGGAGCCGCGAACGCGGCGTCGGCATTCGCAGCGTCCATCGCCTCTCCTCGGACTCCGCCGGACGCTTTTTCTTCTCCTGGGACTTCGACGCCCCGGGGTTGTGGACGTTCATCCTCTATTTTCAGCACCCGGGGGTCGAGCCGCCGAGGCCCGGGGGCTCGATCACCGTGCTCGTGGGCGAGCGCTGACCGTCGCTGGGGCGAATACGTCGGGCGACACGCGTCCGGCTCGATGGATCGCCGCGCGCGCTAAAGAGAACGGACGAAGTCCGCGAACCGCTCCATCCCCTTCTCGATCTCCTGCCGCGCGGCCGCGAACGAGAACCGGATGTAGCGGTCGTCGCCGAACGCGATCCCGGGAACGGCGGCGACTCCCCCGCGCTCCAGCAGGAGCTTCGCGAATTCGGCCGACCCGGCCGCGCCGGAGCGCGGAAAGAGCGTGGAAACGTCGGCGAACGCGTAGAACGCGCCGTCGGGGGCGGGGCATTCGACCCCCGGGATGGCGTTCAACGCCCTGGTGATGAGCTCCCGGCGGAGCGCGTATTCGGCGAGCATCGTCTCGACGGACTCGTTCGCGCGGTCGAGCTCGGTCAGAGCGGCGAGCGCGGCGGCCTGGGAGATCGACGAGGCGTTCGACGTCGAATGGCTCTGGTACCCCGCCATCGCCGCGATCACGTCCGCCGGAGCGACCGCCCACCCGAGCCGCCATCCGGTCATCGCGAACGTCTTGGACGCCGCTCCGGAGATCAGGACGTGGTCCGCGTGCTCGGCCCACGTGTCGGTCGGAGACGCGTGCGGCCGGCCGTCGTACAGGAAGAGCTCGTAGCACTCGTCGTACAGCACGAAGACGTTCCGATCCCGGGCCCACTCGAGGATCCGCCGGAGCTCGGCCGGCTCGATCGCCGCCCCGGTCGGATTGTTCGGGGAGTTCAGGATCAGGCCCCGGGTGCGCTCCGTCGCCGCCGGGAGCAGGTCGTCGAGCGTCGGCCGGAACGCGTTCTCGCGGCGCGTGACCGCGGGGACGCACGCCGCGCCCGAGAGCCGCACCATCTCCGGGAACGAAACCCAGTACGGCGCCGGAACGAGCACTTCGTCCCCTTCCTCGAAGAGGACCTGGCACGCGTTGAAGAGGGCCTGCTTGCCCCCGGCGGAGACGAGGACCTGGGAGGGGAACACGTCGGCGCCGCGCCTCCGGAACTTCGCCGCGATCGCTTCGCGGAGGGGCGGCTCCCCGGACGTCTCCGTGTATCGGGTGCGGTCGGCCTCGATGGCCTCGATGCCCGCTTCCTTGACGAAGCGGGGCGTCGGGAAATCGGGCTCGCCGACCCCGAGGTCGACGACGTCGGCGCCCCGTCGGCGCATTTCGGCGAGCGTCCGGGAAATTCCGAGCGTGGGCGAGGGACGGATCTCCCGCGCCCGGCGCGTCAGCCGGGCGGCGGTGCGGGCGCCGCCCCTCAACCGCGTTCTCCGGGAAAGAGCGAGCCCGAATCCCTCACCGGAAAAATTTATCACGCCCGGCGGGCGCGCCAGGTCCGCGCGAACGCGCCGAAGGCGGTCCAGCGCTTCCTCCCGAGGGCCGCGAGCGCGATCTCCCACACGCACCACGCGCCGTAGACGGCGATCATCGGCTCGCGCGTCGACGGGAGCAGGAACTGGATCAGCCAGAAGAGGAAGAGCACGGCCGCCTCGTATCCGGTCAGCGACATCGAGGCGAGGAGCAGCCACCCCAGGAACGACTGCAGGATCGTCAGGAGGATCTCGATCCGCTGGTGGTGGTCGAGCGGGAGGGCCGCGGTGGATCCGTGCGACCAGCAGTAGATGACGGGGATCAGGCCCGAGAGGATCGACCACTGGTTGATGTTCGACGAGACCATGTTCATGAGGGCCACGGGCGCGCGCGTGATCCGGCGGGCCCAGAGGAACGCGGAAACCTTCTCGGGAAACTCGGACAGGAACGGCGCGACCCACTGGACGAAAGCGAATTCGGAGACTCCCAACGACACCGCGAGCGCGAGGAGGCTGTTCAGGAACGGGTGAGCGGTGAAGTACAGGATGACGCCTCCCCCCAGGAACAGTCCGAGCACCGCCATCCACCGCCCCGCTCCGGAGAACGAGAGCGCCCAGCGGGAGACCCGCGGGACTTCGACGTCCTCCTCGCGGTCCTCTTCGCGCGGCGGCAGCCGGAGGAGGAGGGCGAGATATACGAAGTAGCAGGCGCCGAGGACCAGCGCGTCCCAGAGCCCGAGGCTCCCCTTCGCGACGATCACCACGAACCACACGAGAGGCGGAAGCAGGCCGACGACTTCGACCGAGTGATGGTCCTGGAGCTCGATGCCCCGGTACCGGAGCCCTTTTCTCCGCGAGGACCACCAGGCGACCCCGTAGATCATCGGCCAGCCGAGGCCGACGAGCAGGCGGAGCGAACCCGTGAAATTCGCGATCGCCAGGTGCACCATCGACGGATTCTTGCCGGCGTTCCACGCGATCACGGCCTCGACGGCGAACTCGGGGGCGGTCTGCAGCCAGGCGAGGAGCGCGAGCGCGAGCCCCTGGGACATCAGGAACTCGGCGGCCTCCGCGCCCCAGGCGACGAGGAAAGCGGCCGCGAGCATCGACGGGAACGTCCAGAGCGCGGACCACGGCGACGCGGCCGCCACCGTCCCGGGAAACGCGGCCCAGCGGCGGCGGGGCTTTTCGTCGGGTGCGGAGATCACCGGCGGGTTATACAACGGAAGTCGCGGGTTGCCCGGAGTCACCAGCCGCGGGCCCCCCCGCGCGAAGTCCCGGGCGAGAGCCGTCTCGAGACCACCCGGCGGCGCGGCGGGACGGGGTGGGAAGACGGGTTCGGGCAGACCGGCGCGAATCCTCCGTCGCTCGTCGGAGCGAAGGGGGACGGTCCGCGCTAGGATGGAAAAGTGATCGAGTCGCCGCGAAACGCGAGGGTGCAGTCGCTGTTGCGCGCGCGCGACGACGGAACCCTGTTCGTCCTCGAGGGGGAGAAGTTCGTCCTCGACGCGGCGGGCGCGGGATTCTCGTTCGAGGAGATCTTCCACGACGCCGGGGTGCGGCCGGGCCGCCTCGCGCGGCTCTCCGGACAGAAACCGACCCCCGTCGCCCGCGAAGTCCTCGCCCGCTTCTGCGAGGCGAAGACGCCGCAGCACGTCGTCGGACTCGCCCGCCGGAAGGAAACGCCGGCCGCGGAGATCCTCGCCCGGCACGGCGACGCGGTCTACCTCGAGGGCGTCCAGGACCCGGGCAACCTCGGCGCGGTCGCCCGCGTCGTCGAAGCGGTGGGCGGGGCCGGCCTGCTCGTGTCCGAAGGTTCGGCGGACCTGTTTCACCCCCGGGCGCTGCGAGGCTCGGCGGGAAGCCTCCTCCGGCTGCCGGCGGCGTCGAGCGTCGATTTCCGGCTCGCCGCGGAGAGCGCCCGGACGGCGGGCCGGGCGATCTGCGGAACCGTCGGGCGCGGAGGCGAGGACCTCTTCGGGGCCGAGCTCCCGGAACGGATCCTGTGGGTCTTCGGTTCGGAGGGATCGGGGCTCTCGACGAAGATCCACCGGCTGCTGGATCGAAAATACACGATTCCGCTCGCGGCACCCGTCGAATCGCTCAACGTCGCGGTCGCGGCGGGAGTGACCCTCTTCACGGCGGCTCGCCGCCGCTGAGCCCCCGGCGGACGGTCAGGAGGCGGTTCGTCCCTCCAGGTACGCCCCGATCTCCGGCAGGCCGCGGAGACGCGTCAGGTCCTCGACGGGAAACGTCACGCCGAACTCTTCCTCGACGGCGAGCATCAGCATGAGCTGGCCGACCGAGTCCCAGCCGGGGGTCTCGCCCTCGCGCAGGTCCGCCGCCACGCCCTCGAGCGGAAGGCGGAAGACCGCCGCCGCGACCCGCCGCAGGCGATCGTCCGTCGTCTCCGTCACCGCGACCCCGTTTCGACGACCCGCACCGGAGCGGCGGGAAATCCGCGCTCCCAGTCGCCGCCGAGCGGAAGCTCCCATCCGCCGTCGTCACGCGGAAGGAACCCGTGGTCGCGCCAGAAGTCGGCGACGAGCGCGTTCTTCGATCCGGCGACGAAACGCGCGCGCACGGCGGCGGCCCCGCCCGCGGCGAGGCGCGCGACCAGCCACCGGAGGAAGGCGGTCTCGGCGCGCCGGCCGATCACCCGGCAGGACATGAGGAACGTGTCGATCTCCGGCGTCGCGCTCCTCACGGAGGTCACGATGGCGACCCCGACGACTCCGCTGTCGCCGAAGACGTCGGCGAGCGAGAAGTGGGCGACGAGCGAATCGGGATCTTCCATCCGCCGCCGGATTTCGGCTTCGTCGTGCCGCCTCAGCGTCAGGTTGAACTGATTCGTCTTCGCCGTGAGCTGCGCGATCCGGGCGGCGCGTTCCGGATCGTCGGCGGCGACCGTCATCGCCATTTCCAGGGAGCGAAGGTAGTCGTCGAACGACGGCGCGGCGGCGGCGAAGCTTCGCCGCCGGCTCTCCCGGACGTAGAGCTCCGTCCGTTCCCGGTCCTCGGCCGACACGTGCAGGGTCTCGAGCCTCCACTCGTCGTCCAGACACGCCGGAATCCGGGCGGGTTCCGCCGGAACGCGCCGCACGGTCACCGAGGGAAGCTGCTGGCGGACGAGCAGGACGTCCTGCGGAGAATCGTCGGCGAAGACCAGCGAGTCGAGCCCGAGCCCCAGCTCCGCGGCGAGCCCCTCCAGCGCCGCGGACTTCGGCTCCCAGCCGATCCGGAAGGCGGCGAACGCGTCCCGGCGGAGGATCTGATTCGGATGCCGGTCCAGAACCTCGTACACGTCCGCGGGATTGTTCCGGCTGCAGACGGCCAGCAGGAAGCCCCGGGAACGAAAATCGAGCAGGCGCCTCTGAAACGCGACGAACGCGGAGCCGGGATACTCGGGACCGAGCGCGATTCCGTCGATCCCCGCCTCTCCCACGATGCCTCCCCAGAGCGTGTTGTCGGCGTCGAGGACCAGACACTTGGCGGGCGGAAGGCGGGGCAGGACGGCGAAGGGAACGAGGCGGCGGACGAGCGTCTGCGCTCCCGCGACGGAAAAGGGAAATCCCGCCGAATACCAGAGGCGCGGATCCAGCGCATTCTCCCGCCCGAGCTCCGCCAGGAGTTCGTCCATGTCGAAGAAATACGCCGACGGAACGGCTCGTCGGAAACCGTCGACGAGCCGCGTCTTGAGGCGCTCGCGGAACGCGCGCTCGGCGACGGGCGAGTTCGCGTCGGCCAGACCGAGTTCCGGGCCGGCCTCCTTCGCCAGGAAGCTCACCACCAGCGGACCGGAGAGCGACGCGCGGAACCCGGCCAGCCATTCCGCGACGCGGCGCGAGGCGGAGTCGGCGAGCGCGTCCCGCTCGGATTCGCCGAGCGTCATGACCGGTCGGCCGAACGCGGGATCGACGTCTTCCCAGCGCAGGAGGAAGTACGTCACTTCGGGACGATGGCGCGCGAGCGGCGCGTTCTCCCCCGCATCGGTGAAGAAGGCGCCGAGCGGAGCCTCGTGGATCTCCGGCCGAAACCCGGCCAGCCGCAGCTCGAGCTCCCAGTACGGACGGAGGAGCTCCGTCGAATAGCCGCGCACGAGGGCGATCTTCAAGGGCGGCGGCGACGGGTCGATCTCCGACAGCCGCTCGACGAGCCGGGCGACCTCCAGGAGCGTCAGATTTCCCCGCCGCGGGGCGAGAGCGTCCCGAAGGTCATCGCGCGTCTTCGCGCGCGCGGCGCTCTCGATCGCGCCGCGGGACGGCGCATCGCTCGGAAGGGACATCGCGCGATCATAGTCAAGCCCCCCACCCAATCCAACGAGTTGCTGTAGATTTCGAGCGTGGCGGCAGACATCCGGGTCCCGCGGCCGAGAATCGTCGGGTCGCACCGCCGCGACCCCCACCGCGTCTCCGAAGGAGACCGGGCGGTCGCGTCCTTCGGACCCGGACTCGGCGAGCTCCTCCGCCGGC
>DASTIQ010000198.1 GCA_035717485.1 Thermoanaerobaculia bacterium
CGGCCCGGGCGATGTCGGCCGTGTCGTCGGTCGAGTCGTCGAGCACCTGGATCTCGAGGAGCTCGCGCGGATAGTCGAGCGCGGCGACGGCGGAGATCAGCCGCTCGATCACGTAGCGCTCGTTGTACACGGGAAGCTGAACGGTGATCTTCGGGAGCGGAGTGAGCGGACCCGGCGGCACGGGAGCGGCGGCGCGGTTCCGGTAGTACAGGTAGACCATCATCATGCGATGGAACCCGTACACGGCGAGCGCCAGGAGCACGAGGTAGTAAGACGCTAAGATGGCCAGGTCGGATAGATGCAGCATCGTTTCGCCTTCGGCATTCTCCTGGAGACGATCTATCTGGTCGTCGCCTCCGGGCCCGATTATCGAGCAAATCTGCTGCCGTTTTTCGTTCTGAGTCTGGCGGCGGCCGCCGCTTCCCTCGTTTTCGCGCGTTCGGCTTCCCCCCGCCAGGCGCTCGTGTGGGGAGCGCTCTTCCGGGCCACGCTCCTTTTCCGCGCTCCCGATCTCTCGGAAGACCTCTACCGCTACGCCTGGGACGGGCGCGTCGCGGCGTCGGGAGTGTCCCCGTATGCGTACGCTCCCGACGATCCGGCTCTCGCCGGTCTCCGGAACGACGACTGGAAGCGATCGGCGCATCGGGACGCCCGAACCGTCTATCCGCCCGCGGCCCAGGCGATGTTTCGCGCGGCCGTCCGGACGGGGCGCCCGCGCCTGGTCCTCAAGGCGGCGTTCGCCGCCGCGGATCTGGCGATCGTCTGGCTCCTTCCGCGCTTTCCCGGAGGCGATTTCGGCGCGGCGCTCTACGCCTCGTTCCCGCTCGCGGTCTTCGAGAGCGCGGGAATGGGGCATCTCGATTCGGCGGGGATCGCGCTGCTCCTCGCCGCGCTCCTCTTCCTGCGCCGCTCCCGCGCATTCCGGAGCGGCGTCGCCTTCGCGCTCTCGGTCATGGTGAAGTATTTCGGCGGCTTCGCCGTCCTTCCTTTCGTGCGGCGCGGCCGCGTCGCGTTCGTCTCCGCGGCGGTGCTCGCGGGAGGCGCCTGCTGGCTCGCGGCCGCGCGCGGGGGGACGAGCCCCGCCGCGGGGCTCGGCAACTTCGCGACCCGCTGGTCGGGAAACTCCGTCGTCTATCCGGCCGTCGAATCCGCGGTCGATTCGCTGCGCCTCGCCCCCCGGGCCAAGGCCGCCTATGCCCGATGGAAGTCGACTCGTCCCGAACGCCCCTGGATGGAGAAGCCCTGGGGATGGTTCTACCCGGAGCTCTTCGCGCGGCTGCTGCTCGCCGCCGCGCTCGGCGCGGGACTCCTGACGATCGCCGTCCGGGTCGCCGATCCCGTGCGCGCGGCGGGCGCTTCCCTGGGGCTCTTCCTGCTGCTGTCTCCCGTCGTCCATCCCTGGTACGTGCTCTGGGTGCTGCCGTTCGCCGCGCTCTACCGGAGCCCCGCCTTCCTCTATCTCGCCGCCGCGGTTCCGTTCGGGTACGCGCTGCTCCATCCCGTCGCGCCGTTCTCGGCGGGACTGGTCCTCGCGCTCGAGTACGCCCCGTTCGCTTTCCTGTTCCTGTTCGCGAGAGGAACGGGCTCGATGTTCGCCCCGGCGACGGAGCCGCCGGCGCCGCGAAGCCCGGGGGCGCGGCGGCGGCCCGTCGCTCGCCGGGAGGAGGCGGAGAAGGCGGACATGTCGCGCCACGGTGCGGAGCTCGCGGAGCGCGACGGCCGATGAGGTACCGCGCGACCCTCGCCTACGTCGGCACGTTCTTCCACGGCTGGCAGGTGCAGGAGAACGCCCCGCGCACCGTCCAGGCGGTCGTCGAGTCGGCGTTGGGCCGCGTGCTCGGGGCTCCGGTCCGGGTGCACGGCTCCGGCCGGACCGATGCCGGGGTCCATGCGGACGGCCAGGTCGCGCATTTCGACGGTCCGCCGCTCCCCCCGGCGGGAATCGTGGCGGCCGTGAACGTCCGGCTTCCGTGGGACGTCCGGGCGCTCGATCTCGGCGTCGTTTCGGACGATTTCCACGCTCGATCGAGCGCGTCCGGAAAGCGGTACGTGTACCGGTTCTCGCGAGAACGCGTCATCCCTCCCCGGCAGGCGCTGTTTCGCGCGCCTCTCTCGGCCCGCGCGGACGCCGGCCTCATGGCGGCCGCCGCTTCCCGCCTCGTCGGCGTCCGGGACTTCTTTCCGTTCTCGACGGCCGGAACCGAGACGGAATCGACGGTCCGCGAGCTCTTCGGCTGCGAGGTGCTCGAGGCGGGGCCGGAAATCGAGATCCGGATGACCGCGAACGGCTTTCTGCGCGGGATGGCGCGCGCGATCGCCGGAACGCTGGCGGACGCGGGGCGGGGACGGATCGGGCCGGAACGGATCGACGCCATTTTCGCGGGCAACGACAAGACTCTCGTCTCGGCCAAGGCGAAGCCGCGGGGACTGACGCTCGAGAAGGTGTTCTATCCGGGAGATCCGGGCGCCTCCGCCGCCGCGCCGGTCTCGCCTTCTCCCGCTGTACGATACGGCTCGTGAAGGATCGCCAACTCCTGGCTTCTCCGGGATCCGTCGAGGAGTCGCTGCTCTCGGGGATCGACCCGAAGCGCCTGCCGCGCCACATCGCGATCATCATGGACGGCAACGGCCGCTGGGCGAAGCAGCGCGGCAAGCCGCGCGTCGAGGGACATCGCGCCGGGATCGCCTCCGTGCGCGAAGCGGTCGAGACCTGCGCGCGTCTCGAGCTCGACGCGCTGACGCTCTACGCCTTCTCGGTCGAGAACTGGAAGCGGCCGCGCTTCGAGGTCGTCACCCTGATGACGCTGCTCAAGGAGTACCTGCGCAAGGAGCTCGCGACTCTCGTGGAGAACGACATCCGCTTCCGCGTCGTCGGGCGGATGAACGAGCTCGACCCGTCGGTCCAGAAGGAGCTGATCCGGGGGCTCGCCGCGACCTCGACCTGCCGCGGGATGACGTTCAACATCGCGCTGAACTACGGCGGCCGCACCGAGATCGTCGACGCCTGCCGGTCGCTCGCGACCGACGTCGCCGCGGGCCGCCTCACGCCCGAGCAGATCGACGAGGAAACTCTCGGCTCCCGGCTCGGGACGGCGGGCATTCCCGATCCCGACCTCCTGATCCGCACGTCGGGCGAGATGCGCGTCTCGAATTTCCTCCTCTGGCAGATCGCGTACTCCGAAATCTGGGTGACGCAGACCTTCTGGCCCGATTTCCGGAAGAAGGATCTCTACGAGGCGATCCTCGATTTCCAGAAACGCGAGCGGCGCTACGGCGGCGTGCTCGAGAACCACGGCCTTCCGGCCTGATGCGCCTGCAGCGCGAGCTCTCGGCGGCGGTCGCCATTCCTGCCGTCCTCGCGATCCTGTGGTTCGCGCCGCCGCAGGCGTTCGGCGCTCTCGTCGCCGTGCTCGGGCTCGGGACGCTCGCCGAGTTCTACCGGCTCGCGGAGAAATCGGGGATCCCCGTCCCGAAATGGCTCGCGCTCGCGATCGCGGCGGCGATCCTCGCCGCGACCGTCGTTCCCGCGCCCTCTCCCTCCGGCCTGACGGTCGCCGGCGGGATCTTCGGCTCCGCGGCGATCTTCGCGACCGCGCTGATGCTCTCCGGGATTCCGCTCGCCCAGGCCCTCTCGGGAACCGCCGTCGCGACGCTCGGACTGCCGCTCGTCGTCTTCCCCTGCTGCGCGCTCATCTGGCTCGACCGGGTGAACCTGGCCGGCGCGTCGGGACGATTCGGGCCGAGGCTGATCCTGTTCCTCCTCGTGACGATCTGGGGCTGCGATTCGTTCGCGTATTACGTCGGCAGGAACTTCGGGCGGCACAAGCTCGCGCCCGCGGTTTCCCCGAAGAAGACGATCGAAGGTTCGATCGGGGGGTTCGCGGGATCGATCCTGATCGCGGTCGGGGCCGCCGCGCTCTTCATCCCGGAGTTCCGCCTGCCGGAAGCCGCGATCATCGGCGGTCTCGCGTCGACCGCCGGGCAGATCGGCGATCTCGTCGAGTCGATGTTCAAGCGCGGCGCGGGTGTGAAGGATTCCGGCGTCTTCCTCCCCGGCCACGGCGGCTTCTACGATCGCGTCGATTCCCTGCTCTTCGCAGCTCCGGTCCTCTGCGGAGCCGTCCTCGTGAAGATGGCGGTCGCGTCGTGAAGACGCGCGAGCGACGTCTCGCGAAGACGCGCGAGAGACGTCTCGTGTCGCGCCGGAAAGGCGCGCGGGAATGGGCGACGCGCGAAGCCGCGGCGGTGAAGACGCGGGAAAACGCCCCGTGAGATCGATCGCCCTGCTCGGCGCCACCGGCTCGATCGGGCGTTCGACGCTCGACGTGGTCGCGTCGTTCCCCGAGCGCTTCCGGGTCGTCGCGCTCGCGGCGGGACGAAAGCTCGAGCCGCTGGCCGACGCCGTGCGGCGATACCGGCCGGAGATCGTCTCGGTCGAGCGCGAAGAGGACGTCGCG
>DASTIQ010000199.1 GCA_035717485.1 Thermoanaerobaculia bacterium
GCCTGTTCCTCGTCCTCGACGACGCAGAAACCCGCCCCCCCCGCGCCGGCCGCCCAGACGGCGGCGCCGCCGCCCTCGCCCGCCGGCGTCGTCCACGAGCAGCCGCTCGCGAAGACGAACCCGGACGTCGTCGAGGAAACGCCCGCCTATTCCGTCCAGCGCTTCAAGAAATCGGACATGGTCCGGGTCGACGAGCATCGCATCCGCTACCCGTTCACCACGATCCCGATGGCGATCTACCGCGAAGACGCCGACTACTACTACGTTCGGACGGAGAAGGTCACCCCTGAAGAGATGAACTCGGCCCGGGCGGAGCGTCGGGAGAAGGCGACCGAAGGCGAGGCGCAGAAACTCGCGGAGCTCGAGGCGCAGGCGAAGACGAACCCGCTCCTCGTCACGCCGGAACAGTTCGACACCCTCCTGCCTCCGCGCCGGAAGACGGGCGTTGCGTTCCAGCGCGCCGGCGAGGGCCTGCCGACGAAAGGCCAGTGGCGTCAGAACATCGCCGTCGCCGACCTCGACGGCGACGGTCATCCCGACATCGTCGCGACGCCCGCGAGGTTGTCCGGCCAGCAGCGCTTGCACGTCTATCTCGGCGACGGCCATGGCGCATTTCGCGAGCAGACAGTTCAGCTCGTGGACGCGGCCGGCAAGCCGACCAAGGTGACCCTGGACTACGGCGGCGTCGCGGTCGCGGACTTCGACGGCGACGGGCGCCCCGACATCGCCACCGCGTCGCACTCGCAGAGCGTCCACGTCTTCCTCAATCGGGGCGGAGGGAAGTACCAGGTCAGCGACCAGGGACTCCCCCCGAAACTGACGTCGCAGGCGGTCGCGGCGTTCGACGTGAACGGCGACGGGCGTCCGGACCTCGCGGTTTCGCAGGACATGGTCAACAACACCCTCCGGAAGGAGACCGGTACCGACCCGTACCAGGTTCGAATCTTCCTCAACCAGGGAAAAGGAAAGTGGCAGGCAGACCGCGAGGCGATCAAGGGCCCGTGTTTTTCGTTCAATCTCTTTCCGGTGGATCTGAGCGGCGCCGGCCCGCGCGACCTCCTCACGGGTTGCCGCGCGCTCGGCGGCTGGGGGCTGACCTGGAAGAACGACGGTAAGGGGAAGTTCTCGAACGAGTTGTTCGAGATCATCGAGCAGGCCGCCTACCACTACGCGGTCGCGCCCGGAACCTTCGGCTCCTCTCGCCACACCGCCTTCGCGGACCTCTACGAAAAGAACGCCGGGGGGCTCGATTCGACGGGGCTGAACGTCTACTACAAGGACCCGACGGGGTGGCACAAAGTCCCGGTTTGGCGGCAGAAGCGCTACCGGACCCGGTTGACCTCGGTAGCCATGGGCGACCTGGACGGGGACGGCCTCGACGACCTCGTCTTCCCGGATCGCACCGCGGGAAAGGTGCGAATTTTCTTCCAGATGGCCGAAGGCCGGTTCGAGGAGGCTCCGGAGGAGTCGGAGCCGCCTCTGGACTCTCCGGCGGCCGACACCCGCCTGGTGGACGTCAACGGGGACGGCCGTCTCGATATCGTCATGGCCAAGACCGGTTTTTCGGAGCGTCCGAAGGACCGGGGGGGATTCGAGGTGCTCCTGAACCAGGGGAAGTGAGAATGCTGCCGGAGCATATTTTTGAGAAAAACCCTTGACTTGGGGAGGGAATATCCCCGATCATCTGCGGCGAAGGCCCGCGCAGCGGGAAATCGAACTAACCACTGGGGAGCATAGACAAGACTTTCGGGATATCGAAGGAACGAAAAGTATCGGAGGTGATGGAATCGCGTTGACGCAGGGTCGAACTCATTTTCGGTGTTCTTTTCCGGTAAGAAAATTGAAGCTTTTGAAAGAGGAGATCTCAATGAAGAAGGTTTTGGTTACGCTGGTGGCGGTTGCCACGCTGGCCGCTTTCGCGGGCACGGCGTCGGCTGTCACCTGCACGATCGACCACAAACCGGCGGCGACGCTCCTGCTCCCGTACTTCCAGACCTCGGTCTCGAATGCGGGCGGCGCGATCGCCCCGACGCCTTTCGGCGGCGGGCTCAACGGCACCGATACGCTGGTCACCGTGGTCAATGCATCCTCGGCGAACACGCTGGCGCACGTCCAGATCCTGAACCGGCGATCGATTCCGGTTCTGGACTTCAACATCGCGCTGACCGGATTCGACGTCGTTCCCTTCTCGCTCAGCGCCGTTCTGACCGGGGCGCTCCCGGGGAACCCCGCGACCGACGGCTCTAACGCGTGCACGGATGACACGTTCCGCCGTTTCCTTCCGAACAATTTCCCGACGACGAACGACTCGAGCGCGACGACGGATTACGTTGACCTGCCCGGCTATCCGAATCTGTTCACGCAGTCGTTCATTTCTTCCCTCGTCGCCGCCCTCGACGGCAGCGACGACTGCCTGGCGGGGAATCCCCCGACCTTCGGCGCCAACGGCACCGACCTTCTCACGGGCTACGTCACGATCGACATGGTCAACTACTGCACGTTCGCGAGCCCGCCCGATGCGAACTACTACACCCTCGACGCGATCGGGTTCGAGAACAGCCTGTGGGGCGACTACACGATCCAGTCCGAGGGGACGACGCCGACCTACGGCGGACCCCTCGTGGCCCTCGAAGCGGACGTCGCGGAGCTCAACGGGACCAACGCCTCCGTGGACGCGCCGCTCCGGACCTTCTACGCCCGGTACTGGGAGAATTCCGACGGATCGACGAAGATTTCCAGCAACACCGGCAACGGTGGAGCGGGTTACTTCTCGACCATCGGGCTCTTCCCGCCGATCCTGGGCGACATGCGTGAGCCGCTCGGCGTCACCTACGGCGCGCGTTACCTGGACGTCTCGGCCGACACGACCAGCTTCCTGCGCGCGTGGCGCGCCTCGACGTCCCCGGCGACGATCGACGACGGCGACCTGGCCGGCAACGATTGCCAGGACGTCGAGCCGAACGTGTTCACCGTGATCTGGGATGAAGACGAGACGCCGGCCCAGCAGACGGGCTGCACGTTCTCTCCCTGCCCGCCCGGGCAGAACTTCAACTTCCCGCTCGAGACGCAGCGCGAAGCGATCGGCGATTTCGCCGGCGGC
>DASTIQ010000200.1 GCA_035717485.1 Thermoanaerobaculia bacterium
GCGTCGGCGAAATGGATCGGCCGCTGTCCGGACTGCGGCGCGTGGAATTCCTACGTCGCGGCGTCTCCGGCGCCCCGGAAGAGCCGCCGCCCCGCGTCGCCGGCGCGGTCCCTTTCGATCTCCGCCGTCGAAGAGACTCCCGCGCCGCGGCTCGCGACGGGGCTCGCCGACTTCGACCGGGTGCTCGGCGGCGGGCTGGTACCGGGTTCGGTCGTCCTGATCGGCGGCGAACCCGGGATCGGCAAGTCGACGCTCCTCCTGCAGGCCGCGCGCGCCTGCGCCGCGGCCGGAGGAACGGTCCTCTACGTTTCCGGCGAGGAGTCGCTCCGCCAGGTCCGTCTCCGCGCGGGGCGGCTGGACGCGGTCGCCGCGGACCTCCGCGTCCTGGCGGAGACCGACCCCGAGGTCGCGACGGAGGAGGCGCGAACGCTCGATCCCTCCCTCGTGGTCGTCGATTCCGTCCAGGCGATGGCTTCTCCCGATCTGCCCTCTCCCTCCGGCTCGGTGGGCCAGGTCCGGCAGGCGGCGCTCGTGTTCCAGCGGTTCGCGCGCGAGAAGAACGTCCCGGTCGTCCTGATCGGGCACGTGACGAAGGACGGGACGCTCGCCGGACCGAAGGCGCTCGAGCACCTCGTCGACGCGGTGCTCTCGTTCGAGGGGGATCGGTCCCGCGGCCGGCGGATCCTGCGCGCAACCAAGAACCGGTTCGGCGCGGTCGACGAGATCGCTCTGTACGAGATGACCTCGGCCGGGCTGTCCGAGGTCGCCGACCCGTCGCGGGCCCTCCTGGCGGAGCGCCGGGCGGGGATGCCGGGGAGCGCGGTTTCGGCGTCCCTCGAGGGAACGCGCCCCCTCCTCGTCGAGATCCAGGCCCTCGTGGGACCGGCGGTCTCGGGCTCCGCGCGCCGCAGCGCCGTCGGACTCGATTCCGGCCGGCTCGCGATGGTGCTCGCGGTGCTCGAAGCGCGGGCGGCTCTGCCCGTGTCGTCGCGGGAGATCTTCGTCTCGTGCGCCGGGGGATTCGACGTCCGGGAGCCGGCCGCCGATCTCGCTCTCGCCGCCGCCGTCCTTTCGTCGCACCGCGGAGAGCCCCTGCCCGCCGACGCCTTCTTCATCGGAGAGATCGGCCTCCTCGGGGAGGTGCGCTCGGTGAGCGATGCGGCCTCCCGTCTTCGGGAAGGGGCGGCGCACGGCTTCCGGCGGGTCTACCTGCCGCGATCCGATGCCGCGGCCGCGCGGGAGTTTCCGGACCTGAAGGCGACGCCGGTCGCCGAGGTCAAGGACCTGACCTAGTCGCGGGTCACGAGGACAAGTCACGGGTCGGGTCCGCGGGTTCCGAGTCCGATCTCCCGCTAAAGGTCGTCGACTCGCGACGAGAAGACTCGCCGACTCGTGCCCGACTCGAGATCAGATCTCGACGTATTCGGGATCTTTTCCCGTGATCTTCCGGAACGCCTCGAGATAGCGGTCGCGCGTACCGCGCACGACGTCCCCGGGAAGGGGCGGCGCCGGAGGCGTCTTGTCCCAGCCGGTCCGCTCCAGCCAGTCGCGGATGAACTGCTTGTCGAGAGACGGTGGAGATGAGCCGGGCCGGTAGGAGCCCGCGGGCCAGAAGCGGGACGAGTCGGGCGTGAACGCTTCGTCGATCCAGACCAGCCGGCCGTCGCGGACGCCGAATTCGATCTTCGAGTCCGCGAGGAGGATCCCCTTCTCCTCGCACCGCCGCGCGACTTCCCGGTAGAGCGCCAGCGTGCGGCTCTCGAGCTCGCGCGCGCGTTCGGTCCCGAGGGCGTCGGCGAGGCGGGAGAGGGGAACGTTCTCGTCGTGGCCGGTCTCCGCCTTCGTCGCCGGCGTGAAGATCGGCTCGGGGAGCCGGGACGCTTCCTTCAGGCCGGGGGGGAGGCGGACGCCGCAGATCGCGCCTTCCCGGACGTAATCCTTCCAGCCGGAGCCCGCGAGATACCCTCGCGCCACGCACTCGAACGGAATGACCTCGCACTTGCGCGCGATCACGGCGCGTCCGGGCAGGTCGTCTCCCGACGCTCCCTCGGGGAACTTCGCGGCGTCGGTCTCGACGAGGTGGTTTTCGACGGACGGGAACCGGGAAAACCAGAAGTTCGAGAGCTGGTTCAGGACCTTGCCTTTGTCCGGGATTCCCGGCGACAGGACGACGTCGAACGCGGAGACGCGGTCCGTCGCGACGATCAGCAGGCGGTCGCCGAGGTCGTAGACGTCGCGCACCTTTCCCCGGCGCACGAGCGGGAACGGAAGCGAAGTCGAGGAGATCGGATTCACCGGCGGCGAGTCTAGCAGGTGTCTTCCGGGGGCCGCGCCGAATTGAGTTTCCGGGGATCGCTTGCTATGGTCGCCGCGATGCTCCTCTCCGCGGCCGTCCTCCTCTCCGCGCTCGGTTTCTTCCCTTCCTCTCCGACGGTCACCACGTTCCGGACGCGCGATTTCGCGGGACGTTCCTTCCCCGACGCGGTCGTCCGCTCTTCGGGCGAACGTCTCCGGATCGAGGCGTTCGGGCGCGCCTTCCTCTTCGACGGCCGCTCGTGGTACGCCGATCGGCCGCTCCGCGAGGAGGAGTCGGGCGCCGTCGCCTTCCTCGCGCTCTTCGAGGAGGGACCCGCCGTGGAGCGCGCCGACGCCTCCGGGAGACCGACGGTGATCGTCGACGTCCCCGCCGGAAAGAAGAAGGCGCGGGTCGAGTACCGGTGGGACGGGGCCGGGCTCGCCGCGGCCAACCTCGTCTTCAGCGACGGCAGCGGTTTCCAGTTCCGCCGCGAGTCGTCGGTGGCGGCGATCCTCCCGCCGTCCGACTTCGAGCCTCCGCGGGTCGTCGCGCCGACTCCCGGGGGAGTCGCGGGCACGGGCAACGGCGGGAGCGATGCCGCCGCCGTCGATCGGCTGTTCGCGCTCTCGATCAGCGACGCGGAACAGCTCGCGTTCGAGAAGGCGGGCGGCGTCGGGAGATTCCGTCCGCGGGTCCGCAGGTGAGGTTCTCCCTCGCCCGCGTCGCGCCCGCGCTCGTCGCGCTGTTCCCGATCGGGTGCACCGCCGCGAAACCGGCGCCGCGGACGATCCATCCGGCGGCCGCGCCGGCGCGGACGCCCGCTCCGGCGCCCGGCCCGGCGGGCGCGGAGGGACGGGCGTTCGCCGCCCGGCTCTTCGGCCGGGACCCGCTCGTCGCCGACGTCCGCCTCCTCCGGTACGTCGCGCTGGTCGGCCGGACCTGCGCGGGCGCACGCGCCGGAGAATGGCGCTTCGCGGTGACGCAGTCGACGATTCCGTACGCGACGGCGTTTCCCGGCCGCATCGCCGTGATCTCGCGGGGCCTTCTCGTCCTGCTCGGCTCGGAGGCGGAGCTCGCCGTCGTCCTTTCGCGCGAGGTCTGCCGCGGCGAGGCCTCTCCCGCCCGGGATTTCCCGGGGCCGGCCGGAGAGAGCGCGGACGTCGCGGGGGAAACCGCGCTCGATCTCTGCGGAGCGCGGCGCGCCTCGCAGGCGGGATATGATGCCGCCGCCTTCCTGCGACTTCTCGATACCCTGCAGGATCGTGCCGCGTCCGCGCGCGAGAAATCGGACCTCCAGGCGCGCGCCGCCGCGTATCGCGCGCTCCCGGAGTCGACCGCGGGGGGGAAATTGCTGGCCGGGCGTTTTCGAAGCTCGGCGATCATGTGAGGGAAGATGGCGAAGCTGCTCTGGCGTCCCGCTCGGAAGTTCCCGGAAACGCACTATTTCGTTCCCGAGAAGGGCAAGGCCCCCGGCGGACTCGGCCGCCGCACCCCCGACTGCCCGGGCGAGACCTTCTGGATCGACGGCGATCGCCGGCCCGCCATCCTGGTGCACCGGTACAAACCGGGCGCCAGCCTCCTCGCCGCCCTTCGCGCGGCGACCCGCCAGGCCGCGCACTCGATGCAGAAGCGGGGCACGTCCTCGGCGCTCTTCGTGTATCCCCCGGGGGCCGCGGCGATCGCCCCGGCGCTCCTCGCCCACGTCGCGCTCTCCGATTACGACTTCCGCCGCTACCGGAGCGGCGGGAAGAGACCGCGTCTGACGCTCGGGGTCGACGTCGAAGGGGCGGAGGTCTCCGCCGCGGATCGGCGCGCCGCCGAGGTCGCCGCGGAGATGGCGGAATGGGCGCGTGACCTCGGGAACACGCCCGCCAACGACCTCGGCTCGCGGGAGCTGACCGCGATCGTCGCCTCCGCCGCCCGCCGGGACGGCCTCTATTTCCGCGCGCTCTCGCCCGCGGAGATCCGCCGCGAGAGGATGGGAGGCGTGCTCGGCGTCTCTTCGGGGAGCCGCCGCCCTCCGGGGTTCCTGATCCTCGCCCACCGTCCGCGGGCCTCCCGCGGAAACGTCGTGCTCGTCGGGAAGGGGATCACGTTCGATTCCGGCGGGATCTCGATCAAGGCCGCGGCGTCGATGGGGGAGATGAAGTTCGACATGATGGGCGCCGCGACCGCCCTCGCGATCGTGCGCGCCGCTCGCCGCCTCGCGCTCCCCGTCACCGTGACGGCGCTCACTCCGATCGCCGAGAACGTGCCCTCCGGGACCTCCTACCGGCCGGGCGACATCCTCCGGATGCGCAACGGAAAGACCGTCGAGGTCGACAACACCGACGCGGAAGGGCGCCTGATCCTCGCCGACGCGCTGTCGTACGCGGAAAAGTTCCATCCGGACGCGATCATCGACTTCGCGACCCTGACGGGCGCCGTGCTCGTCGCGCTCGGCCACGAGTGCGCGGGGGTGATGGGGAACGACGACCGGCTCGTCGGCGAGCTGCTCGCCGCCGGCGAGCGCACGGGCGACCGGTTCTGGCGTCTCCCGCTCTGGGACGAGTACCGCGAGCTCCTGAAATCCGACTACGCGGACATGAAGAACACCGGCGGGCGGTGGGCCGGTACCGTCAGCGCGGCGATCTTCCTCAAGGAGTTCGTCCCCGCCGGGATCCCCTGGGCGCACTGCGACATCGCCGGAACCGCGCACTTCGAAAAGGCGAGGGCGGGATATCCCGCCGGGGCCTCCGGCTTCGGGATCGCGGCGACGCTCGATTTCCTCCGCCGCCGGGCCGGGGGACCGGGCGCGCGGCGCCGGGCTCCGGCGGTTCGGCGGCGTCGCCGGCGCGCGACCTAGAAAAAGAGAGCGGCGACCGCGGCCGGGTCCGCCGGAGCGATGCGGGAGAGGGCGAACGTCTCGCGCGCATGAGCGGGGTTCGAGACGCCGACGAGCGCCGAAGTCACGCCCGCCGCCGACCGGGGGAGCTGGAGCGCTCGCCGCGCCCCGGCGGGAACGTCCGCGAACAGCTCGTCGATCTGAGGTGGGAGGTCCGCCTCGACCAGCCTTCCCTGCAGGATCGAGGCGGACGCGAAGAGCGCCAGCCCGAAGTCCGACGCGGCCGCGGCGAGCGGCACGGTCCTTCCGCGGGAAGCCTGCGAGGGAAACGCGATCGCCTGCGGCATCGCGAGATTCACGGGGGCCTGAACGGCGGCGAAATGGTTTCCTTCGCCGGCGACGTCCCGGGCCGCCGCGGCGATTTCGGCGAGCGAGAGGTGCGCCGGGTGGGTGGCGGGCACGCGGAGAGCGTCCCACGTGGCGACGCCCCAGGCGCCGATCCGTCCTTCCTGGACCGCCTTCTCGAGCACCTCGATCGCCCGGCGGAGGCGTCCCGCGAACGCCGGCCGGCTGACCGCCTGGAGCTGGGTCTCGGGATTGTGGAGGTAGTAGAGATCGATGGTCGCGAGGCCGAGGTTTCGCCGGCTGAGCTCGATCATTTCGCCGAGGAACTGCGGCGCGATCGCGTGGCATCCGGCGGCGAGGTCGGGCGCGGAGAGGATCCCCGTGTCGAAGAACGTCTCCTGGACCTGTGCGTCGGGGGCGCGCGGATCCTGGCTGTCGTAGGGAAGGAATCCCCCCTTCGTCGCGACGAAGATTTCGTCGCGCGCGCCGGCGCCGCGCGCGATCGCGCCGGCGACCGCGCGTCCCACGGCGCGCTCGCTCCTCTGCCCGCGGTAGTTGACCGCCGTGTCGAGCACGTTCACCCCGAGCCCGAGAGCGACCCCGATCGATTCCTCGAAGCCGCGGTCGGTGTCGTCGTTCTCTTCGCCGAGGTAGGTCCCGAGGCCGATCGACGAGAGCGTCGGGCCGTCCGGCGCCTGCCGGAAATGCGAGGGCGCGGCGCGGAATCGTCCCGCGAATCGTGCCGTTCCCTCGGGAGTCGCCCGCCCGTCGATCATCGGCGGCCTTCCCGGGAGACGCGCTCCCGCGCCGGGCGCGTCGGCACGGGCGGGCGCCGCCGTCCATCGGCCGAGCTCTCGCCGTCCGCGGTTACCGGTTGTCCCTCCACGATGCGCCGCATGCGATCCTCTCCCGGAAAACGAACGTCCGAGT
>DASTIQ010000201.1 GCA_035717485.1 Thermoanaerobaculia bacterium
CCGCTTCGGCGTCGGAGGACGCGCCGGCCGGAAGAGTCCGCGGCGGAGACGCCGCATAGGCGGCGACGCCCTTCGCCGGTGGGGCGGCGGCCGGAAACGCCGCGGGCAGCGGCCGTCCCGGGAGTTCCCGGGAAAGCGGAATCCGAAGCGACGCGAATACCGTGGGTGCGACGTCGAGAACCGAGGCGCCGTCGATCTCCCGGCCCGGCGGAACGCCGCGCCCGTGGAGGAAGACGACACCGTACAGCTGATGCCAGAGCGGCGCGAGGCCCGTGTCGGCGCGGCCGGAGGTGCGCGGACGGAGATCCCCGCTCTTGAACCCGTGGTCGGACACGACGATCGTGAGCGTGCGCGACCCCTCGAGTCGAAGAAGATCGCCGAGGACCTCGTCCTGATACTCGTAGCACCGGTCGACCGTGTCGTGGAACGCGGCGAAGTCGGCATCCGACACGTCGCCTCGGCGCGGCGGGCCGTCCTCCATGAAGAGATGCCCGCAGGCGTCCACCATCTCGAAATAGACGCCGAGGAGGGCGGGGTGCTCGCGCTTCTGGAGGTCGATCACGACTTTCCGATAGAACTCCGTCGTCGCCCGGATCCGGGCGAGCTCTTCGAGCCGCTTCGCCCCGTCGGGCGTGAGCGGCGCCGAAGGATCGGCCACGAACCGCGCTTTCGTCGCGGCGAGATCGGGTGCCGGCGCGCCGATTCGTCGATAGAGGTCCGACTCCAGCGACTCCGGATACGTCGCCCCCGCCGTGGCGCGGGCGCTGCTCACCTGGTGGAACGCGAGGCGATCGGACACCTCGAAACCGTCGACCTTCTCGGCGGGATACGAGGCATACCAGCCGATGAATCCCGACGAGACTCGGAACTGGGTGGCGACGTTCCAGAGCGCCGGGACCTTTCGCCGAAGGCTCGTGATCGGCGTCGGCTGCCCGTCCTTGCCGATCTCGATGAAGTCGAAGATCCCGTGATCCTGGGGCTCCCGTCCGGTGGCGATCGTCGTCCACACGATCGGCGAGAGGAGCGGCTCGATCGACCGGAGGCGCCCGGACGCCCCCTCCCTCTTCAGCCGCGAGAACGAGGGGAGCTTTCCCTGCGCGATGAGGCGGTCGGCGATTCCCATGTCCGCGCCGTCGACGCCGATCAGCAGGACCGAAGGCTCTTCCGGGCGATGCCCGCGGCACGCGGGGAGCGCGGCGGCGAGCAGGAGAACGCCCACGGCCCCACGGAGACGGCGGCTCACTCGACCATTCGCCGCACCGTCTTCTTTTCCGCGTAACGTTCGGCGACGTGCGGGTCGTAGGGTCGGTGGCGCGGATTGAGCGGGGTTTCCCGGTACTCCGTGTCGCACGCGTAGCAGATCGTCACCGGCTTGATCGTGATGGCGAGCACCCAGTCGATGAGGACGGTCGCCAGCAGCACCGGGGTGAACCATATCCAGCCGAATCTCCATCCCACCGCCAGGGCGGCGGCGATCGAGAGCGCCATGATCGCACACCCGATCCGCTGATCGAAGTCCCGCTGGACGAAGAAGGCCCGGCGCCCGCACGCCCCGCAGCGCTCGACCGGCCCCCCGCGCCGGGAGGCGTCGTCGGGAGAGTAGGACCAGCGCCGTCCGCACCGCGGGCAGGCTCCGTCGGCGGGCGCCGTTCCGTCGAACTCGGCGCGGGCCAGGCACTCCGGGCAGTAAAGGCGGGCCCTCACGCCGGGAATCGCGTCAGGACGGTCAGGTACGAAGCGAGGAGCTCGCCGATCAGGACGAAGATGAGCGCGACGTAGAGGAGCCCCGTCGCGGCCTGGTTCGAGCGCATCCTCGACGTCTGGAAGACGAAATACGAGAGCGCGACGGGCCCCACGATTCCCCAGAGGATCCGGAAGAGGAAGAAAAGGAGGTCGCGGTCGAGCGAGGTGAGCGCCTCCCAGCCGTCGGGGTTCGGCACCACCGCCGCGACGAGGCCGAGGTACGCCGCGCGCGCCGCCGCGAGCGCAGAATATCCCGCCGCGGCGCCGAAGAGGAGGCGGGTCGGAAGAGACCGGGCGACCAGGTACCAGTGCCCGAGATTCATCGTCAGCAGCACGCTCCCGAAGAGAAGCGCGCCGAGGAGGGAGCCGGCGAACACCCACGCCGATCCGGGCGCTTTCGCGGCGGTCGAAACGCGGCCCAGGAGCGCCACCTGGACGGCCGCCGACACGACGAGCCACGGAATCGCCGCGACGGGCCGCCCGGAGCGGGCGACGAGCGTGTAGGCGGCGAGCAGGACGAGGGCGCCTGCGGCCAGGGCGGGCGAAGAGCCGCGCGGAGCGACGATCGCCGACAGCAGGAGAAACGCCGAGGCGATCGCCCCGTGGAGGACGAAGAAGCCCTTTCCGAGGACGCGATGGGGAAAGAAGACGAGGAGGATGCTCGTTCCCGCCGCGGCTTCGAGAAGGAACGTCCCGAGCGCGTCGATCAGCATCGACGGCTCAGGAGGGCTTCTTCTTCGGGGGCGGGGCCGGCTTCGCCGGGGCCGGTGCGGCGGCGGGCGCGATCTTCCGGACGGCGGTGCTGACGCGATCGAAATCCGCGGCGGGCAGGACGAGCGCTTCGGGTCGATCCGCGAGCTTGATCGCGACGTTCCCGCCGCCCGACGGGCGCGCCGAGGCGGCGAAGGAATCTCCCGTGGACGTCTCGACCGTGAACGCGGCGAGCTCCGGCGCGGCCGAGATCTTCTGCCAGTCGGTTGCGGCCAGGAAGTCCTTCCCCTCGAGAGAGCCGATCGCGGTGAGCACGTCCTCGACCGAGGCGGCGGGGACCGCCTTCCCGGCCTCCTTCCAGCCGGCCCCGTCGCGGATGAACTCACGAGGGGCGCCTCCGGAAGACCAGACGAGCTTCTTCGCGGCGAAGTTGTCGAAGCGGGCGACTTTCGTCTCGCGGTAGACGTCCGCCTCTTTGGCGAGCTCGTCCGTCACCGTGGAGTCGATCGCGAAGGTTTCCCCTCCCGATCGGGCGTACACGCTCTTGCCGTCCGCGCGGGTCGCGCCGATGTCCGCCGTCACCGGCTTTCCGGAGATCGTCATGCTCACGGTGTAGAGGGGCGGGGCGAGCCCGTCTCCGGCGAGTTCGGCGCGCGGGATCTTCAGGAACTCGGTGACGTTGGCCGCGAGGAGATCGTCGATCAGCCTCTCGACCGCCGACGACGCGGCGAGATCGGCCGCCGGGCGGGTCATCCACCAGCGGTTCTTCCGTTTCTCGAACTCGAGCCGGCCCCGACCGCGCGCGATCGACAGCTGCGTCACGTCGAGCGCGGAGCCGGCGAAGATCTTCTTGCTCTTGTATCCGTCGACCGGTTTGAGGAGGTCCGCCGCGACGGTCGAGCGCACGAAGATCGTCCGGTTCTCTCCCTTGACGCGGGCGGCAACGGTATCGGTCCCGGGGATCTCCCGCCCGATCGAAAGCGTGTGGGACTCCCCTTTCCCGTTCTTTCCGTCGCGGCCCGAGACCGTGACCACCGCGCGCGGGGCCGTGAGCCCGTAGTCCGGCTCGGTGGCGCTCGCGGAGGCCTCCCCTTCGCGGGCGGGATGCGAAAGGTCGGCCACGAGGGACGACAGGGTCGGACCGTCGGCCGGATAGCTCTCCGGGCGCGTCATGCGCCACGCATCGCCGTCCCGCTCGAAGGCGAGCGTCATGTTGTCGCGGTTGATCTCGATCTTGCCGATCTTCGCCTCGTTGACGTCCCAGATGACGTCCCCCTTGTCGAGGCGCTCCTGGGTCGTCGGCATCTTCCGTTCGAAGAAGGCGACGAAGGCGAACAGGACGAGCAGGACTCCCGTGAGGACGGCGAGCCGTTTCGGGCTCATCCCCGTCTCTTCGCCCAGACGAGGAGCCCCGCCGCGAGGGCCAGCGCCGGGATCCCGAGGAAGGAGAGCAATCCGATCCGGCGAAGCGCGCCGGCGGAGACGACCAGCGCGTTCTGCTCCGGCATCTTCGGCGCGATCCCGACGAGGGTCCCGCTGCCGATGAGCCAGTGCGCGGTGTTCAGGAACAGATTCGCGTTCGAGACGTTGGGGAGCTCCGCGTTGGCCGCGAAATCCGAATCCCCGAAGACCACGAGGCGGGCCGCTCCCTGGGCGTCGGCCGCGGCGGGCGTCGTCGCTTCCTTCCCTCGCGCGACCGCCATCGCGATCGTCACGGGAGCCGGCACGTCGGAGGAATCCTTCTTCACGGCCGACAGATGCTCGAGATCCGTCTCCCCCCACCCCTGGCTCGTCGTCTGGACGAGCGGCGTGCCCGCGAAGCCGGCATGCGCGGCCGTCCCGGACTCGACCGAACGCGCGAGCGGAAAGATCACGGCCATCTTCGCCGAAGCGAGCGGATCGACGATCTCGTGGGCTCCGAAATGGTTCGCGTACACCGTCTCCGGACCCATGAAGGGAAGCGTGTTGCCGGTGTCGATCACGATGTCGTTGTCGAGCTTGACGCCCCACCCGGCGAGCAGGGTGCCGAGGCCGAGGTCCGGCACCGGGCCGCCGGGCCGCGGGACGACGGGGTCGAGCATCACGAGCACGTGGCCGCCCCCCGCCAGGTACTTGTCCAGCGCGTCCCGCTCGGGAGCGAGGAACGGCGTCTGGGGGCCTGCGACGACGACGAGATCCGCGTCCCGGGGCACCTCGCCCTTCCCGAGCGCCTCCCAGGTCGCCACCGTGTCGTTGTCCTTCCCGAGGAGGTCCTTGACCTCCGACAGGCCGCGGTCGGCGGCGTCGTCGACCGACTTCTCGCCGTGCCCGGACGTAAAATAGATCCGGGGCGACTTGTCGGAGGTGACGGCGAGGATCGCGGAGGTGAACGCCTGTTCCCCCTTGAACGACTTGAGCGCCCCCCCCTGCCCCGGTGCCCCGCTGAAGTCGTAATCCGCCATCTCGTCCTCGGTGACGAACTTCTTCTTCGGCCCGGCCTGGAAGACGATGGTCCCCGCCTTCCGGACGTCCATCTTCTGGGCGATGCTTTCCGCGAGCGCGGGGTTCCGCTCCGGGTCGATCTCCTCGACCTTGATCTGCGGCGAGAGCGCGCGGTACCGGTCGAGGAGTTCCCGGGTCTCCGGATAGAGGCGGTTGCCGTGGGTCATGAACGCGGTGACGTGAACGGGAGCCTTCAGGCCGCCGACGATCTTCTTCGTCGTCGACGAGACGGAATAGAGCTTCGCCTTCGTCCAGTCGCCGCGAGACCAGTGCCGGTATCCGAGCCAGTTGACGAGGCCCCAGATCGCCACCACGACGAGGACGCTCGCCGAGAAGACTCCCGCCGCCGCCGCGCGCCGGCGGCCGCCCCCGTGTGCGCTCATTGACCCTTCTTCGCCTCGAGCGTCGCCTGCGCGAGGTAGAGGAAGAGCGCCGCGGACGAGACGTAATACACGACGTGGCGGGTGTCGACCACGCCGCGGGCGAAGTCGTCCATGTGATCCCAGATCGTCAGGTACGAGAAGGCGTCCTTGATCGCGGGATCGTTGACGAGCGTCTGGATGAGACCGACGGAGAAGATCAGGATGATCATCACGAAACCGAGGATCGCCGCGACGATCTGGTTCTTCGAGAGACTCGACGCGAACGTGCCCGCCGCCAGGAAGAAGGCCCCGAGGAGGAGCACCGCGACGAGGCTCGAGAGCACGATCCGGAGATCGATCGTCATCAGGTGGTTCAGGATGAGCGCGTACGCGACGACCGGCAGCCAGAGAACGGCGTAGAAGCCGAACGCGGCCGCGAATTTCCCGAGCACGATCGTCGACGAGCTGACGGGCGAGGTGAGGAGCGTCTCGATCGAGCCCGACTTGCGCTCCTCGGAGATCAGCCGCATCGTGATCACCGGGATGAAGAAGAGCATGAAGATCCAGAAGAACGTGTTGTTGAAGATCGTCGCGAGCGGCTGGATCGACCGGGCGCCCGGCTGGCTCAGATAGCCGAGGATCGACCAGAAGATGAACCCGTTGACGAACCAGAACGCCGCGAGGACGATGTAGCCGAGCGGCGAGTAGAAGTAGGAGAGCCACTCGCGGCGCGCGATCGCGAAGAACTTACGCATGCGCCGCCTCCGCCGCCGTCTCCGCCAGGTCGCGCGTCGTCAGCCGGACGAACACGTCTTCGAGCGTCACGGTTTCCCCGGCGAGCTCCCGCAGGACCCACCGGTTCTCGACGGCCTGCCGGAACACGGCCTCCCGCACGTCGATCCCCTCGCCCGCCTCGATCCGGACCCGGGTCTCGCCCGGCACGCGCGTCTCCTCGATCGCGCGGACGCCGTCGATGGCCGAGAGGACCTCCCGCGCGGGAACGTCGCCCGCGAACGCGGCGCGGACGATCGACGCGCCGGAGCCCCGCCGCCGGAGCTCCTCGGGCGTCCCCTGCCCGACGATCTTTCCCCGGTCGATGATCAGCACCTGGTCGCAGACCGCCTCGACCTCGGGGAGGATGTGCGTCGAGAGGAGCACGGTCCGCTCGCGGCCCAGCTCCTTGATGAGCTCGCGGATCTTGATGATCTGCTTCGGATCGAGACCGACGGTGGGCTCGTCGAGGATCAGGATCGGGGGACGGTGGACGAGCGCGCCGGCCAGCCCGACACGCTGACGGTACCCCTTCGACAGGGTGCCGGCCGTCTTCTCCGCGACGTCCGCGATCAGGCAGCGCTCCATCACGTCGGCGACGCGCGCGGCCCGATCGCTTCCGCGGACGCCCTCGAGGTCGGCGCGATACGCGAGGTATTCGCGCACGCGCATCTCCGGATAGAGGGCGACGTTCTCCGGGAGGTAGCCGATTGCGGCTCGCGCGGCGATCGACTCGCGGACCACGTCGTGTCCCGCGATCCGCACGTCCCCTTCCGTCGGGGAGAGAAATCCGGTCAGGACGCGCATCGTCGACGTCTTCCCCGCCCCGTTCGGGCCGAGGAATCCGACGATCGCTCCTTCGGGAATGTGAAAGCTGATGTCGTCGACGGCCGGGGGGCCGTAGTACTTCATCGTGAAATGGTCGACGTCGATCATCGCGCTCCGGCTCGGAGAGCAACCCCAGTGCCACCCGCCGAGCGCGCGAAGTCTAACCGCTTTTTGGAGTTGAGCAAGCCCGGGCGGTCGCGGGCGCGCCGAATCGTCGCCGGTCGGCACGCCAGGGTGGCGCGCCGGAGGAACGCGCGAAATGCGATATCGTCCCCCCATGATCGATCGAAACGCGTTGAACGACCGCCTTTCCCGGGCGCGGCGCAAACTCGCGGAATCGGGCGCCGACGTCCTGTTCGTGACCCCGTCGACGAACCTCTTCTATCTCGCCGGACTCTCCTTCCACCGGAGCGAGCGGCTGACCGCCGTCCTCCTTCCGCGGGACGGAGAGCCGGTCCTGATCACGCCGGCATTCGAGGAAACGCACGCGCGAAGCATGACGGCGATCGATCGGGTCGTCACCTGGCAGGAGACGGAAGATCCGTTCCGGAAGGCGGCTTCGTTCCTCGGCGCAGCGAAGGGCGTCCTCTGCGTGGAACCTTCCACGGCGTACGACGACGTCGAGAAGCTCCTCTCCCACGCGCCCGGCTGGACGCCGCGCTCCGGCGCGGACGTCTTCGCGGCGCTGCGGATGGTCAAGTCCGCCGCGGAGCTCGACGCGATGCGCCGCGCGGTCGCGACGGGACTCGACCGGTTCCGGAAGGCGTTCTCGGCCCTCGCTCCGGGCGTTCGCGAAGCGGACGTGTCGGCCGCTTTCGGCGGCGAGAACGTCGTCCAGTTCGGCCCGTCGGCCGCCGTCCCCCACGGGGAAGCGAGCGCGCGGACTCTGTCGAAGAACGAAGCCGTGCTGATCGACGCCTGGGACAATCCGGAGGGTTACTACTACGACATCACGCGGTCGACCTTCTACGGCACGCCGACCGACGAATACCGCCGCGTCTGGGACGTCGTGTTCGAGGCGCAGGGCGCCGGGATCGCCGCCGCCCGTCCGGGCGTGCGCTGCTCCGACGTCGACGCCGCCGCTCGCGCCGTCATCGAGAAGGCGGGCTACGGGGAGTTCTTCACCCACCGCCTCGGGCACGGCCTCGGGATCGACGTCCACGAACCCCCGTACATGGTCGCGGGCAACGGCATCCTCCTCGAGCCGGGGATGACGTTCACGTCCGAGCCGGGGATCTATCTCCCCGGAAAGTTCGGCGTGCGGATCGAGGACGACGTCGTCGTCACCGGCACGGGCGCCGAGACGCTGTCGAAGAGGCCCGAGAAGCTCGAGCCGATCCCGGCGTAGCGAGAAGCCCGAGACCGTTGGAACCCCGCGCGGCGTGCGGGGCTACTCTTTTCGGTAGATTTCCGCGCCCGACTCGACGAACTCCTTCGCCTTCTCTTCCATCCCGATCTCGAGCGCCTTCTTCTCGTCGGCGCCGATCTTCGCGGCGTAGTCGCGCACGTCCTGCGTGATCTTCATCGAGCAGAAGTGCGGGCCGCACATCGAGCAGAAGTGCGCGAGCTTGGCCCCTTCGGCGGGGAGGGTCTCGTCGTGGAACCCGCGGGCGGTCTCCGGGTCGAGCGAGAGGTTGAACTGGTCCTCCCAGCGGAACTCGAAGCGCGCCTTGGACAGGGCGTCGTCGTGGAGGCGCGCGCCCGGATGCCCCTTCGCCAGGTCGGCCGCGTGCGCGGCGATCCGGTAGGCGATCACGCCGTCCTTCACGTCCTTCTTGTCGGGAAGTCCGAGGTGCTCCTTCGGTGTGACGTAGCAGAGCATCGCGGTCCCGAACCAGCCGATCATCGCGGCGCCGATCGCCGACGTGATGTGATCGTATCCGGGAGCGACGTCGGTCGTGAGCGGGCCGAGCGTGTAGAAGGGCGCCTCGTGGCAGACGGCGAGCTGCCGGTCCATGTTCTCGCGGATCCGGTGCATCGGGACGTGCCCCGGCCCCTCGATCATGACCTGGACGTCCTGCTCCCACGCGACCTTCGTGAGCTCGCCCAGCGTGTCGAGCTCCGCGAACTGGGCCTCGTCGTTGGCGTCCGCGGTCGAGCCCGGCCGCAGCCCGTCGCCGAGCGAAAAAGAAACGTCGTACGCCTTCAGGATCTCGCAGATCTCGCCGAAACGCTCGTAGAGGAACGACTCGCGATGGTGCGCGAGACACCACTTCGCCATGATCGATCCGCCGCGCGAGACGATCCCCGTGAGGCGGCGGGCGGTGAGGGGAACGTACGGGAGCCGAACGCCGGCGTGCACCGTGAAGTAGTCCACCCCCTGCTCGGCCTGCTCGATCAGGGTGTCGCGGAACACCTCCCAGTTCAGATCCTCGGCGACGCCGTTCACCTTCTCAAGCGCCTGATAGATCGGCACCGTCCCGATCGGGACGGGAGCGTTCCTGATGATCCAGTCGCGGATGTTGTGGATGTTGCGGCCAGTCGAC
>DASTIQ010000202.1 GCA_035717485.1 Thermoanaerobaculia bacterium
AATTACCAGCGCGAGGACGGATCCGTCGAGATTCCCGCGGCGCTCGTGCCCTACATGGGCGGGCTCTCCGAGATTCGGTCCGGCTGAGGGACCCGCTTCCGCTCAGGCCGAGGCGTTCTTCCGACCGCCGCGCGCCGCCCGTACCGCCTCCAGGACCCGCGCCGGCGTCATCGGAAGCCGCCTTCTCGGGGGCGTCGATCCTCCGCGGGGACTTCCCCATCACCCGGAATTCGGAGACGGGCCGCAGCACGCCTTTCTCGCCGACGACCCGCGCGATCTGGCGCCCCTTCGAGAGCTCCGCGTAAGTGACACGGCGCGACGGGTCTCCCGCGACGGAGACGATGCCGTTCTCGACGACGAGCTTTGCCCGCGGGACGCCGAGATTCCGCGCCGCGAGCCCCGTCAGCACCGCGCGCGCCTCCGCCGCGGCCGCGTGAAGCGCCGGACCGAACATGCGCGTGGTCAGGGAGCCGAACGTCCCCATGTCCCAGGGGCACCGGTCCGTGTCGCCGAGAACCATGTCGATCGACTCGAGCGCGAGAACGCCGGGAACCGGCCGAAAAATGATCGTACGCTTCCGTGTCCGCCGGTTCAAACTCTCCGCCGCCGCCCCCCTGTGGCAAACTCGCGTCGATGGCGAGCGGGGCCGAGATCGCGGCGATCCTGCGGCTCTCGCGGGCGTGCGAAGCCGAAGGCGTGCCGGCGGTTCTCGCCCGCCTCGTCGCGAGCCGGCTCGGAACCGCGTGAACGGCGTCGCCGCGATCCTTCTCGCCGCCGGCGGCTCGCGGCGGTTCGGCTCGCCGAAACAGCTGCACCGGGTCGCCGGCGTCTCTCTGGTGCGACGCGCGGCCGAGGCGGCGACGTCGGCGGGCTGCCGGCCCCTCGTCGTCGTTTTGGGTGCCGCGTCGGACGCGATCGCTCCCGAGCTCGAGTCCCTCGACTGCACGATCGTCGTCAACGACGGCTGGCGGGAAGGGATGAGCTCCTCGATCCGCGCGGGGGTCGTCCGGCTCCGCCAGGCGGCGCCCGACTGCTCGGCCGCGCTCCTGCTCCTCGCCGACCAGCCGTCCGTCGACGAACGGCTGATTGGGGCCCTCGTCGAGCGATTTCGATTCGGACCCGAGCTCGCCGCGGCCTGCCGCTACGGGGGCGTTCTGGGACCGCCGGCGATCTTCTCGGCCGGACTCTTCGGCGAACTCGAATCGCTCCGGGGCGACGAGGGAGCGAGATCCCTTCTTCGCTCGGGACGCATCGAGGTCGCCGAGCTCGACTTCCCGGAGGGGGCATTCGACGTCGACACCCGCCCCGACGGACGGGAATCTTGAGACGGGGAATCGACGTCTACGCCGTGTTCCGGCGTAGACTTTCTCCGCCGGAGGAGTGGCAGAGCGGTTGAATGCGGCGGTCTTGAAAACCGCTGTACCCGAAAGGGTACCGGGGGTTCGAATCCCTCCTCCTCCGCCAAGACCTCTCCGCTGCGCTTCGCTTCGCTCCGAGGCGCTCGGCCCTCCCCGGCCCGCGTCGGGCCTCACGCGTCGCGGGCTTCGCCCCGCGACAGTCTTGGCGACATCCAACCTGGGGGACGTATCCCGCTCGGCTCGCTTCGCCTCGCAATCGACGCTGCTGCGTCGACGAGCGGGACATCCAACCTGGGGGAAGTATCCCCCAAGCCCCCTCCCCATCTGGCAAGGGCGCTCCGCGCGCCCGCCTCCGCTCAGCGCCGCTCCGGCTGCGAGTTCTCCCCTGGCCGGCGAACGAGGTACTTGTCTCGCTATGCTTGCGCGCGCGGAAGTTCGCTCAGAAGAGTGGAAGTCGAGGCGCGAGCCCGAGGGGATGCGGGCGCCGGCCGTCGGCTAAGTCGTACTGCGAACGTATATCGTGCCGGCGGCACGAGCCCGCCCGGCTCGATGCATCGCCGGCGCTTGCTCAAGCGAGATCCCAGTCCGTGTGGGGCTTTTTGTTCCGAACGATGTAGTCCCAGAACAATCCGCCGTAGCTCCGCTCGACGTGGTGGATCGAACG
>DASTIQ010000203.1 GCA_035717485.1 Thermoanaerobaculia bacterium
CTGGGCTCGGGCGGGATGGGAGAGGTCTACCGCGCCCGCGACACGCGTCTCGGCCGCGAGGTGGCCGTCAAGGTCCTTCCCGAAAGCCTCGCCGACGACGCCGGCGCGCTGGCGCGGTTCGAGAGGGAAGCCCGCGCGGTCGCCGCGCTCTCGCATCCGAACATCCTCGCGATCTTCGACTTCGGAACTCAGGACGGAACCGCCTACGCGGTGATGGAACTGCTCCGCGGCTCGACGCTGCGCGATGCGCTCGACTCCGGCGCCCTGCCGCAGAGTCGCGCGATCGAATTCGCCCTCCAGATCGCGAAAGGGCTCTGCGCGGCCCACGAGAAGGGAATCGTCCATCGCGACCTGAAACCCGAGAACCTCTTCGTCACTTCCGACGGAGACCTGAAGATCCTCGATTTCGGTCTCGCCAAGCGAACCGAGCGCCTCTCCGGGGAAGACGAGACGAATGCGCCGACCGCCAGCCGGCAGACGTCGCCCGGGACGGTGATGGGAACCGTCGCATACATGTCGCCGGAGCAGGTGCGCGGCGAGCCGCTCGACCCGCGCTCCGACATCTTCTCGTTCGGGTCGGTTCTCCACGAGATGCTGACGGGCCGCAAGGCGTTCGCGAGGGATTCCGCCGCGGAGACGATGGCCGCGATCCTCATGAACGAGCCGCCGGATTTGTCGGGATCGGGAGTGGCGATCTCTCCCGCGATGGCGGGAATCCTCTCCCACTGCCTCGAGAAGAACCTCGTCCGCCGGTACCAGACCGCCCGGGATCTCCTCTTCAACCTCCAGCAGTTCGGAAGCGGGTCCGCCGGGAGCGCGCCGGTGACCGCGGCCGCGGGGATTCCCTCCGTCGCCGTCCTCCCCTTCCTGAATTTCACGGCGGACGCGGAAAGCGAGTTCTTCGCCGACGGCATGACCGAGGACGTGATCGCGAACCTCGCCAAGATCCGGTCGCTGAAGGTGATCTCCCGCACGTCGGTCATGTCCTTCAAGAAGCGGGACCGGAGCCTGCGCGAGATCGGCGCGACTCTCGGAGCCGCGTCGATCCTCGACGGCAGCATCCGGCGCGCCGGAAACCGCGTCCGCATCGTCGCGCAGCTCGTGGACGCCCGCACCGACGAACATCTCTGGGCCGACACCTACGACCGCGACCTGACCGACATCTTCGCGATCCAGACCGACGTCGCGATGCAGATCGCCGCGGCCCTGCAGGCGGAGCTGTCGCCCGAGGAGCGATCGCGGATCCAGAGGAAGCCGACGGTGAACCCCCACGCCTACAAGCTCTATCTGCAGGGGCGGCACGCCTTCAGCGGGTCGAGCGAGGAGGGGTATCGCCGCGCGATCGGCTACTTCGAACAGGCCATCGCCGAAGATCCGGAGCTGGCCGTCGCGTATTCGGCCCTGGCCTTTCTCTACACCGAGCTCGCGACCGGCCAGGGAGCCGGCGCGATATCTCCCGCGACCGCTTTCGGGAAGGCGAAGGACGCCGTGCGCCGCGCCCTCGCGATCGACGATGCGCTCGGAGACGCCCACAGCGTCGCGGCGACGCTCAAGTTCATGTGCGATTACGACTGGACCGGGGCGGAGAAGGAATTCCAGGTGGCGCTGAAGCTCTCTCCCGGAAGTGCCGACACCTACGACCGGTACGGCTGGATGTGTTCCGCGATGGGCCGGTTCGACGACGCGATCCGGATGGTCAAGCGCGCGCAGGAGCTCGACCCTCTCGCGCACCGCTCCGACCTCGCCAACGAGTATCTGCGGGCTGGCCGGTACGAGCAGGCGCGGGACCTCGCGAGCGAGGTCATCGCCTTCGAGCCGAGATTCACGCGCGGGTATTCGATCGTGGGATGGGCGAACGTGTTCCTGGGAAACATGGCCGACGGCCTGGCGTCGCTCGAGCACGCGGTGTCGATCGCGCCCGACAGCACGCTCTTCACCGGGCAACTGGGCCAGGCGTACGCGCTCGCCGGCCGGACCGGGGAAGCCCGCTCGATCCTGGCGCGGCTGCAGGCCCTCGCGCGCGAACGGTACGTCTCGCCGTACCACATCGCGTACGTGCACACCGGTCTCGGCGAACAGGACGCGGCTCTCGATCTCCTGGAGAAGGCCTACGAAGAACGCTCCGGAGCGATCTACGGCATCAAGGGCTCGTTCCTCTTCAAGAGCCTCCACGGCCACCCGCGGTTCCAGGCGCTGCTGAAGAAGATGAACCTGGGCTGAAAGAGGCTCCCCGAAGACGCGTGCCTGGGACCAAGGTCCAATGGCGGCGCGCCCACGCCCTCTCGATAATGGCCGGTGACCGGCAAATCGCGGCTCCCGGAATTCGGCCGCGATGCTCAGGCCGTCATCGAGAGGGAATCATGAGACGACGTTTCGCCATCGGCGTTTTCGCGGCCTTCGCCCTCGTTCTGTCCGGGGCGGCGGCGTTCGGGGAAGAGCTCGAGAGATTCACCGGCTTCGGCGTC
>DASTIQ010000204.1 GCA_035717485.1 Thermoanaerobaculia bacterium
GACGCGAAGGCGGGCGGCATGTTCCGCTCCGACGACGGCGGCGCGCGCTGGACGCCCGTCTCGTCGGACGAGCGCATCTGGAAGCGCGGCTGGTACTTCTCGGGCGTCACCGCCGATCCGAAGAACGCGGACGTCGTCTACGCGTGCGACACGGCGATCTACCGGAGCGACGACGGCGGCGTCACTTTCCGGCCGTTCCGCGGGTCGCCGGGCGGCGACGACTACCACGCGCTCTGGATCGATCCGGCCGACCCGCGCCGCCTGATCACGGGTTGCGACCAGGGCGCGATCGTCTCGGCCGACGGCGGGGCGAGCTGGAGCTCCTGGTACAACCAGCCGACCGCGCAGCTCTACCACGTGACGACCGACTCCCGGTTCCCGTACCGCGTCTACGGTGCCCAGCAGGACTCGGGCGCCGCGATGGTGCCTTCCCGCAGCGAGTGGGAAGGGATCACGATGTTCGACTGGCGACCGGTCGCGGTCGGCTACGAGAACGGAATGATCGCGCCCGACCCGTCCGATCCCCGGACGATCTTCGGCGCGGGCGTGACGCGGTTCGATCTCGACACGCTCCAGCTCCGCGACGTCGATCCCGGGCGCGCCTATCCGGATGCGTACCGGCACACCTGGACGAACCCGCTCGTCTTCTCGCGTCGCGATCACAAGGTCCTCTATTTCGGGAACCAGCGCGTTTTCCGCACGGCGGACGGCGGCGGCACGTGGACGCCGATCAGCCCCGATCTGTCGCGGGAGACGCCGCCCGTTCCGCCGAATCTCGATCCGGCGACCGTGCAGGACAGCCCCGTCCCCGGCCAGCGCAAGGGCGTGGTCTATGCGATCGCGCCGTCGTATCTCCGCGGCCGCGAAATCTGGTGCGGCACGGACGACGGCCTGATCTGGAAGACGTCCGACGAGGGTGCTCACTGGACGAACGTCACTCCCGCCGCGGTCGGCCCGTGGTCGAAGGTGACGGGTCTCGAAGCTTCCCGTTTCGACGCGGACACGACGTGGGCCGCCGTCGACCGACACCGCCTCGACGACTTCCGTCCGCATCTCTACCGGACGAAGGACGGCGGCCGCACGTGGACCGAGACCGTCGCGGGGATCCCCGACGGGTCGTTCCTCCAGGTCGTGCGCGAGGACCCCGTGCGCCGAGGTCTGCTCTACGCGGGGACGGAGACGGGGATCTTCGTCTCGTTCGACGCGGGGGACCGCTGGCAGCCGCTGCAGCTGAACCTCCCGGCCTGCTCGGTGCGCGACATCGACGTGCACGGCGCCGACGTCGTGATCGGGACGCATGGACGATCGTTCTGGATCCTCGACGACGTCGCGCCGCTGCGGGACCTTTCGCCGGAGATCGCGCGCGAGCGGCTGCATTTCTTCGCCCCCGAGCCGGCGTTCCGTGTCCACCCCGCGGTCTTCCAGGGAACGCCCGTGCCGAAGGACGAGGCGATCGGCGAGAACCCGCCGTTCGGCGCGACGCTCGACTACTGGATCGGGGGCGGCGTCGCCGGTCCGGTGACGCTCGAAGTCCGCGACGCGCGCGGTGAGACCGTCCGGACCTTCTCGAGCGCCGACCCGCCGAAGCCGCCCGACATGGGAAAGATCGCCGTCACGCCGGACTGGGAGGCGGACATGGCGCCGCTCTCGGCCGCGCCCGGAATGCATCGCTTCGTCTGGAACCTGCATTCGACGCCGCACACCGAGCTCTCGCCTCCCGACGAGGATTCGCGCGAAACGGGGCTGTGGGTCCCTCCAGGACGGTATTCGCTCCGCCTGACCGCGGGGGGAGAGACGAAGGAACGGGCCGTGGAGGTCCGGCGCGATCCGCGCATCCCCGCGTCCGAAAGGGATCTCGGGGCGCAGTTCGCCCTGTCGCGCGAGGTCGAGAAGATGAGGATCGACCTCGCTGCGACGGAGCGCCGCATCGCGGCGGTCCGAAAGAGCGTCGCGCCGCTCGCCGGAAAATTGCCGGGGGAAGCCGAGAGGGCCCGCGCGAATCTCGCCGCGCGGCTCGACGCCCTCGCCGGGACCGACGACATGATGAAGCTCAGCGGAGGAGGGCTCGACCTCGCGAGCTTCTCCGGCGTCGACGCGGTGCTCACGAAGCTGGCTTTCACGCTCGAGAGCGCCGACGGCGCGCCGTCGGAAGACGACCGGCGTGCGGTCAAGGCGGACCGAGACCTGGTCTCAACGGTCGTCGCGTCGGCGGACGCGGTTCTTTCAAATGAGCTCAAAGCATTCAACGAGCGTCTCCGGACAGCCGGGATCCCGGGGATCGCGACTCCCTAGGGAGGCCCTGGAAGAAGATCCGCTGCCACTAGGCCTTTAGGCCTGGTTTCGCGGCGTTTGAGCGATTCGATTCATCTGATCTATCTCTCTTAGCAACCGGCCTTCCG
>DASTIQ010000205.1 GCA_035717485.1 Thermoanaerobaculia bacterium
GGAGCGCGAGGAGGAAGACGAGCGCGAGGCGGAACGCCGAGAGCGATGCGGCGCGGCGCGGGCTCGAAAGGGAGGAGGCGGCCGTCGCCGCGAGCCCCGCGAGGAGGAGCGCCGCCGGCAGCGATACCCGGGGGAGGGCGAAGCCGGCCCGGCGGACGCGGTCGCCGAAGGCGGCCGCGGCGGCGAGGCCGAGCGCGGTGGAGGCGAGGATCGCTTTCGGTGCGTCGAACGAATCGAGAGAAGCGGGGTCGATCGCGAACCACGAGGCCAGCACCGCCGCGCCGGCGAGAACGGCCGCGAGCGCGCCGGCGAAGCCTCCGGGCGTCCCGGAAGGCCCGGCGGGTCGCGGGTCCACGGCGCGTTTCGGCATGCGCCGAGAGTCTACTTTGCCGGGATGGGCCGCGGGCAATTTCGCGGCCCGGATCTTGTTATCTTTCCCGCATGGAGCTGCTCCGACGGTACCGCACCGCGATCGTCCTCTCGGCGTCGATCGTCTTCGCGGCCGGCACGCTTTCGGTCGCCTATCTCGCGAGCGTCGTCACCTCCCGTTTCAACGGGCGCCGCTGGAACCTGCCGTCGCGTATCTATTCGGACGTCGAGACCCTCTCTCCCGGCCTCGAGCTCGCCCCGGAGACGTTCGTCGAGAAGCTCGGCCGCCTCTATTACTCCCCGGTCGACGAAAAGCCCGTCCGGCCCGGCCAGTATCGGGCGGGAAAGGGGTTCGTCGAGGTCTGGCTCCATTCCTTCTCGTTCATCGGCCGCCGCTTCGAAGGATTCCCGGTCCGGGTCGACTTCGCCGCCGGGAAGATCCGGTCGATCGCGACCCTCGACGGGGACCGGGTCTCGTCGGTCGTCGTGGAACCGGAGCTGCTGGGGTCGGTTTTCGACAAGAAGCTGGAAGATCGGACGCTCGTCACGCTGGCCGACGTCTCGAGGCCGCTCGTCGACGCGATCATCACGCGGGAGGACCGCGACTTCTACCGCCACGGCGGCGTTTCCGGGCGTCGGATCCTCGGCGCGCTCCTCAACGACATCCGCCACGGGTCCGCGTCCCAGGGCGGCTCCACCCTCACGCAGCAGCTCGTCAAGAACCTCTACCTGTCGCCGCGCCGGACGATCAAGAGGAAGGCCGTCGAGGCGATGATGGCCGTGATCCTCGACGCCTCGTACTCCAAGGAGGAGATCCTGCAGGCGTACCTGAACGAGATCTACCTCGGACAGCGCGGAGCGATCTCGATCACGGGCGTCGGGGAGGCGGCGCGATACTACTTCGGGAAGAACGCCTCCGACCTCGACGTCGCCGAGTCGGCCGCGCTCGCCGGGATGATCGCGTCGCCGGGCCGATTCAACCCGTTCCGCTATCCGGACCGCTGCCGCGCGCGCCGGGACGCCCTCCTCCGGATGATGCTCGAAGCGGGACAGATCGATCGCGAAGGGTACGAACGGGCCGTCGCCGAACCGCTGACCCCGTCGACGCATCCCCCCGTTCGGGTGCAGGCGCCGCACTTCGTGAACTTCGTCGAGAACCAGCTGCAGGAGAAATACGGCGAGAAGCTCGGGACGGAGGGACTCCAGATCTTCACGACGCTCGACGTGGACCTGCAGCGCCGCGCGCAGAGGTCGGTGACCGACGGTCTCGCGAACCTCGAGAAAAGCTACAAACGGCTCCGGAACGCTTCGCGCGAGGGGCCGCTCCAGGGAGCGCTGATCGTCATCGATCCGGGAACCGGCGCCGTGCGGGCGCTCGTGGGGGGGCGGGACTACGCGCTCTCGCAGTTCAATCGCGTCACTCAGGCGCACCGCCAGCCCGGCTCGCTCTTCAAGCCGTTCGTGTATCTCGCGGCGTTCTCCCGGCGCGACCTCCCCGAGCCGATCACCCCGGCGAGCATCCTGATCGACTCGCCGATCACGCTGGTCTGGGGAAGAGGCGAGGAAAACGAGCGCTGGACGCCGCGCAACGACGACAACCAGTATCGCGGGCCGATCTCGGCGCGGCGCGCGCTCGAAATGTCCGTGAACGTGCCGACGGTCCGCGTGGCGGTCCGCGCGGGGCTCGACACGGTCGTCGCGGCCGCGCGCGCGGCGGGAATCCAGTCGCGCCTCCGGGGCTACCCCTCGCTCGCCCTCGGCGCGTTCGAGATTTCTCCGATGGAGATCGCCTCCGCGTACTGCGCGCTCGCCGACGGGGGCGTGAGGGTCGAGCCGAACGCCATCGCGGGCGTCGCCGATCCTTCCGGCCGGGTTCTCGAGCGGCGCGAAACGCCGCTTCGCCGGGTGCTGCCGCCGGATGCCGTGTTCCTCGTCGATTCCCTCATGCAGGGAGTCGTCAACCGGGGCACGGGCGGCGGGATCCGCTCGCGCGGCGTCCAGGGAGTCCTCGCCGGGAAGACCGGGACCACCAACGACGGACGCGACGCCTGGTTCATCGGCTTCTCGCCGAAGATCCTCGCGGCCGTCTGGGTGGGTTTCGACGACAATCGGGGCCTCAACCTCTCGGGATCGCAGGCGGCCGTGCCGATCTTCACCGACTTCATCAAAGGCGTGCCGTCGAACCTGCTCTCGGAATCGTTCACCGCTCCGGCCGACATCGTCACCGCGGAGATCGATCCGGAAACCGGCATGCTCGTGACGCCGTTCTGCCCGCAGACGATGACCGAGGTCTTCCTCTCGGGGACCGCGCCGGTCCGCTACTGCACCGTGCACGCGCCGATGCCGCAGGCGGAGTCGCGAGTCCTCGAGCCGCGAGACGCTCCGAACTAGTCGCCGGGGGAGTCGCGAGTCGGCGAGTCCCCGACGGCGATTCCGAGTCGAGACTCGCGACCGGCCCGCGACGTTCTACTGCAGCCCGCCGCCGGTCGTCGTCGCGACTTCCTCGGACCGGGCCTGCGGTTTCGCCTGCGCGACGAACTGGAAGTCGAAGACGCCCTGCTCCGTTCCGGCCAGGAGAAAACGCCCCTCGCGTTCGATCGCCAGCGTCCGGACGACGCTCGGCCCCATGCCGTTGTCGAACTCCGCCCACCCGCCGCCGCCGCTGGAACTCCGGAAGACGCCGCGCTGCGTTCCGGCGTACAGCGTGTCGGGATTCGCCGGGTCGATCGCGAGACCGAAGACGTTCGTGTCGGTCAGCCCGATGTTGACGGCCGCCCAGCTCGACCCGCCGCTCTTCGTGCGGAAGACCCCCTCCTGCGTCCCCGCGTAGAGGACGTCGGTCTTCTTCGGATCGATCGCGAGCGCGAAGATGACGGCATTGCGGGGGAGCCCGACGTTGACGCCCTTCCAGTGCAGGCCGCCGTCGACCGTCTTGAAGACGCCTCCTTCGTTCGTCCCGGCGTACAGAGTGTCCTTCTCGCGGGGATCGAGCGTGAGGGTGAGGACGTCGGTGTTCGTCAGGCCGCTGTTCAGGACCGTCCAGGTCTTTCCGCCGTCGGTCGACTTGTAGACGCCGCCGAGGGTCGTGCCGGCGCGGAGGACGGCGGGGTTCTGGGGGTCGATGACGAGACAGTGCACGCTGCGGCTCTCGTTCTGCCGATTCGTGACCGCCCATTCCTTGCCGCCGTTGGTCGTCTTGAAGATCCCGTCGCTCGCGGTTCCCGCGTAGAGCACGGCCGGATCTCCGGGGTCGACGACGAGAGCGAAGACGTAGCTGTTGTTCGGAATTCCCGCGTTGACCGGCGCCCAGTGGGCTCCTCCGTCCGTGCTCTTGTGGATGCCTCCCCCGAGGGTGCCGGCATAGATCGTCGTCGATTCCCGCGGGTCGATCGCGAGCGACCCGATGCTCGCGCCGGTCAGGCCCGAATTCGTCGCCTCCCAGCGCTTGCCGCCGTTGACCGACTTGAAGATCCCGTCGCTGCCGGTGCCGGCGTAGAGCGTTCCCGGCGTCGCGGGATCGGGAAGGAGGGTCTGCACGAGCCTTCGGGAAAGCCCGAAATTGATCGGCTTCCAGTGGAGGCCGGCGTCGACGCTCTTCAGGATCCCGTTCGTCCCGTTGGCGGCGTAGACGGTTCCTCCGACGGCGGGGTCGACCGTGATCGCCTGCACGAGCGCGCTCGGCAGCCCGGAGTTGATCGCTTCCCAGTGCTCGCCCGCGTCGGTCGTCCGGAACGCGCCTCCGAGGCCCGTTCCCGCGTACACCGTCGACGGAGAGTGCGGGTCGACCGCGATCGTGAACACGTCCTGCGCGGTCAGGCCGCGATTGACCGCTTTCAAGCTCTTCCCCCCGTCGCTCGTCTTGAAGGCGCCCGAGAACGTCGCCGCGTAGAGGATCGCGGTGTTGGTGGGATCCATGGCCATCGCGGTGACGACTCCGTAGCTCTGTCCCGTCGACACCGGGAGCCATTTCGTCCCGCCGTTGGTCGTCTTCCACACGTCGTCGCCGTTCGTGCCGATGTAGACGATCGACGGGTCTCCCGGATCGATCGCGAGCGAGAAGACGACGACGTTCTTCTTGAGGCCGGCGTTGATCTGGGACCAGTTGCCCCCTCCGTTGGTCGTCTTGAACACGCCCTCGAGGGTTCCGGCGTACAGCGTTCCGACGTTCTTGGGATCGGCGGCGAGCGCGTGGACGTGGAGATCGGTCAATCCGTTGCTGACGATCGTCCAGTTCTTCCCGCCGTCCTCGCTCTTGAACACACCGGCGAACGCGGTCCCGGCATAGACCGTCGAGGCGTGGCCGGGATCCACCGCGATCGCGGTGATCTGTCCTCCCTCGGGGCCGTGGGTCGTCCACGCGTTGAATGCCGCCCTCGATGGAGCCGCAGCCGCAACGATGACCGCGAGCGCCAGAATCGATCGCTTTGCCATGGATGGTCTCCTCCCGCTCCCTCGAAGTCTAGTCACTCCCCTTCGCGAAGGAAAGCGGCGAGGCGGCCAGACGGCCGCGACCGGCGGCGGAAAAGCTTTCGAAATCTTGCGGTTGGCCCTTCGGCGCCCCGGTCCGCGCCTGGGAAAGCCGGCTCGACTGTTGTCTTTTCGTTCAACAACGATGCGCGGCCGGAGACGAACGATCTATGGTCCGCGGTCGCTCAACGAGAGCTCTTGATGATGCCGGCGAGCACGGGCGTGATGCCGTTGATCACGAACTGAACGCCGATCACGCACGTGATCAGGCCCATGATCTTCGCGACGATCCGCTGGCCGGTCTGGCCGATCTTCTCCACGATCCACGGGGCGGCCAGAAGGACGACCCACGTGATCGCGATCGCGGCGCCGATCGCGGCGGCGAGCGCGACCCGGTGTCGGTAATTCGGCGCCTGCCCGACGAGGGCCATCACGGTCGAGATCGCGCCCGGCCCCGCGATCGTCGGGATCGCGAGCGGAACGATCGAGGGATCTCCGCCGGCGGCTTCCGCCTCCACTTCCTCTCGACCGTTGTTGAGCGTCCGGATCGAGATCATCGTGAAGAGCACGCCGCCGGCGATCTGGAAGGCCGGAACCGTGATTCCGAAGAAAGAGAAGATCAGACCTCCGGCCGCCTCGAACAGGAGGAGCGTCGCGCCCGCCGCGAGGCTCGACTTCAAGGCCGCGCGCCGCCGTTCTCCGGCCGGGGCTCCCGACGTCATCCCGACGAAGATCGGCGCCGCCGAGATCGGATTGATCACGGTGAACAGCGAGGTGAAGGCGAGGACGCCGAAATTCCAGAGGGGGAGCACGATCATCCCTCCGGTTCGATCGGAATCCGGGTTTCGAGCTTGGACGAGGAGAGCACGAACGTCGTCTTGATCTTTTCGATCGCCGGAACCTTCAGCAGCCGGCCGAGGACGAACCGCTCGTAATCGACGGGCGAGGCCGTCACGACCTTCAGCAGGTAGTCCTCCTCGCCGGCGATGTGGTGGCATTCGAGGACTTCGGGGAGCTTTGCGACCGCGCGCCGGAACGACGCGTCGGTCTGCTGGCCATGAGACTTCATGATCACCGCGACGAATGCCGTCACCGGTTTTCCGACCCTCCCCTGGTCGACCAGGGCGACGTACTTCCGGAGGAAGCCTTCCCGCTCGAGCTTCCGCACGCGCTCGAGGGTGGGCGCCGCCGTCAGCCCGATCCGCGAGGCGAGGTCCGTGTTCGTGATCCTTCCGTCGTCCTGCAGCACGCGGAGGATCGCCCGGTCGAGCGCGTCGAGGCCGTTCATGACGCCGGGAGATTACATCAATGAACTCTTCCATGTAAAGAATAAAATTGTGTGTATATGTGATTTCACGGAAGAATCTTCTGTACGGGCGCCGCGTCTCCGGGGGTCGGGCTCCCGGGGGAGGAGCGCGGCCGCGCCGCGCGGGGGCGGCTCCCGTCGGTTCCCCTCTCCCGATAGAATGCGCGGGATGGACGCTCTCCGGATCCGCGGCGCCCGCCAGCACAACCTGAAGAATCTTTCGGTCGACATCCCGCGCGACCGTCTCGTCGTCCTGACCGGGGTTTCCGGGTCGGGAAAATCGTCGCTCGCGTTCGACACGATCTTCGCGGAAGGGCAGCGGCGCTACGTCGAGTCGCTCTCCGCCTACGCGCGGCAGTTTCTCGAGCAGATGGAGAAGCCGGACGTCGACGCGATCGAAGGGCTGTCCCCCGCGATATCGATCGACCAGCGCGCGACATCGAAGACCCCGCGCTCGACGGTCGGCACCGTCACCGAGATCTACGACTACCTCCGCCTCCTGTACGCGTCGGTCGGGAAGCCCCACTGCCCGAAGTGCGGGCGGCCGATCGCCGCGCAGACCGCCCAGGAGATGATCGACCGCGCCCTCCGGCTCCCGGAAGGCGCCCGGTTCTCGATCCTGGCCCCGCACGTCGTCGGCAAGAAGGGGGAGTACCGCAAGCAGATGGCGCAGATGGTGCGGGAAGGCTTTCTTCGCGCGCGCGTCGACGGGCGCATGGAGGATCTCGAGTCGCCGCCGGAGCTCGACAAGCAGAAGAAGCACACGATCGAAGTGGTCGTCGACCGCCTCGTCGCGAAAGGCTCCGCCGACGCCGAATACGCGAAGCGCCTCGCCGACTCGATCGAGACCGCGCTCCGGGTTTCGGGCGGACTCGTGGTGCTGCTCAAGGCGGACGGCTCCGAGGACGTCCTCTCGGCGAACTACGCCTGCCCCGATTGCGGGACGTCCCTCGCCGAGATCACTCCACGGCTCTTTTCGTTCAATTCTCCCTACGGGGCGTGCGCGAAGTGCTCCGGGCTCGGCACGATCCTGAAGGCCGATCCGGAACGGCTCGTCTCGGAGCCGGAGAAGTCGATCGCCGGAGGAGCGATCGCCCTGCTCAAGCCGGGGTCGACGAACTGGCGGAACCGCCAGATGAAGCAGCTCGCCCGCCACTACAAGTTCTCGCTCGACCAGAAGTTCTCGGCGCTCCCCCGGAAGGCGCGCGACGTCATCCTCTACGGTTCCGGAGGGGACGAGATCCGGTTCTCCTGGGTCGCCGAGAAAGGGGAGTACAACTGGCGTTCGGCGTACGAGGGGCTGATCCCGATGATCGAGCGCCGGTACCGCGAAACGGAGAACCCGGAGCACCGCGCCGAGCTCGAACGGTTCATGTCCGTGACGCCGTGCCCCGAGTGCGGTGGGCGGCGGCTGAAGCCGGAGGCCCTCGCCGTCCGCATCGACGGCCGCGCCATCGACGAGATCGGGGATCTCACGATCGCCGACGCGATCGCCTGGTTCGAGGCGCTCGCGCTCTCCCCTCGCGAGACCGAGATCGCCGGAAAGATCCTGAAGGAGATCCGCGACCGGCTCGGCTTCATGAACAACGTGGGGCTCGGGTACCTGAACCTCTCCCGCACGGCCGCCACGCTGTCCGGAGGGGAGTCCCAGCGGATCCATCTGGCGACCCAGATCGGGTCGAAGCTCACGGGAGTCCTCTACGTGCTCGACGAGCCGTCGATCGGGCTCCACCAGCGCGACAACCGGAGACTGATCGACACTCTCCTCTCGATGCGCGATCTCGGGAACACCGTGATCGTCGTCGAGCACGACGAGGAGACGATCCGGGCGGCGGACCACGTGCTCGATCTGGGACCCGGAGCGGGAGTCCACGGGGGCGAGATCGTCGCCGCCGGCCGGCCGGACGAGATCGAGAAATTCCCGCGGTCGCTCACCGGGAAGTACCTCTCCGGCGAGCGCCAGATTCCGGTCCCGATGCTGCGCCGGCCCGGCCGCGGGAAGGCGCTCGTCGTCCGTCGCGCCCGGGAACACAACCTCAAGAACGTCGACGTGCGCTTTCCGCTCGGCGTGTTCACCTGCGTGACCGGCGTCTCGGGGTCCGGCAAATCGACGCTCGTCAACGACATCCTCTATCCGGCGCTGGCGCGCGCGCTCTACGGCTCCTCCGAGAAGCCGGGTCGGCACGACCGGATCGACGGGATCGCCGAGATCGACAAGGTCATCGACATCGACCAGAGCCCGATCGGCCGCACCCCGCGCAGCAATCCGGCGACGTACACGAACGTGTTCAACGCGATCCGCGATCTCATGGCGAAGACGCCCGAGGCGCGCGCCCGGGGCTATTCGCCGGGACGGTTCTCCTTCAACGTCAAGGGAGGACGCTGCGAGGCGTGCGCCGGAGACGGACAGATCAAGATCGAGATGCATTTCCTCCCGGACATCTACGTGACGTGCGACGTGTGCGGCGGGAAGCGCTACAACCGCGAGACGCTCCAGGTCACGTACAAGGGGAAGTCGATCGCGGACATCCTCGATCTCACGGTCGAGCAGGCGTACGAGCTCTTCCGGAACATTCCTCCGATCGCGAACATCTGCGGGACGCTGACCGACGTGGGGCTCGGCTACATCACGCTCGGTCAGCCGGCGACGACCCTCTCGGGAGGGGAAGCGCAGCGCATCAAGCTCGCGCGCGAGCTCGCGAAGCGATCGACCGGCCGGACGCTCTACCTCCTCGACGAACCGACGACCGGACTCCACTTCGACGACATCCAGAAGCTCCTCTCCGTCCTCCATTCCCTGACGGACAAGGGCAACACCGTGATCGTCATCGAGCACAACCTCGACGTGATCAAGACCGCGGACTGGATCATCGATCTCGGCCCCGAGGGAGGGGAAGGGGGCGGCCGCCTCCTCGCCGAGGGCACTCCCGAGGACCTCGCGGCCGTGCGCGGATCGTTCACCGGGGAGTACCTCCGGAAGATCCTTGGGGAATCGCCGAAGCGCGCCAGCCGCTGACCCGGCCGCTCCCCCGGCGGCCGCCGGCGGCGGCCGGGAGGCCGCGGCGGACGTCGCGATCGCGGCGGCCGTCCTCGCGGGGCTCCTCCTCCGGGTCGTCGCGGCCCGGGAGAAGATCCTCTGGTTCGACGAATTCCTCGGCGGCAACCTCGTCCGGCGTTCGTGGCGAGAGTTGCTCCCGGCGATCCGCGCGGAAGCGCATCCTCCGCTCTACTACGGGCTCCTGAAGCTCTGGTGTTCCTTCTTCGGCGACGGCGCGTTCGGGATGCGGTCGCTTTCCGTCGTCGCCGGAGCGGGAGCGATCGCGCTCACGGCGGACGCGATCCGGCGCGTCCGGGGCGGAGCCGCGGGCGC